>DATNRC010000029.1:0-37939 GCA_036703705.1 Candidatus Obscuribacterales bacterium | reverse complement strand
GGCGCGGGGCTCCGACTAGCGGGCAGCTACTGATACGCGGTCATAGCGCTCCGAATCTGATTCCGGGGCGAGGGGGTTGACTGGCGAAGTTTCTCCATTAATCGTCGTGCCTCCGGAGCGGAATGTGCCGGCATTAGCGATGAAATCAGCAGGGAAGTTGAGCTGTGGTTTGGAGACGGCATCGAGCGCAGCGATGTGATCGGCGTGCAGCTTGACATCCAAACCGCCCAGGTTGTCCTCCAATTGCTTGATTGTCCGGGCTCCTATGATCGTCGAGGTAACACCTGGTTGCGATTGCACCCAGGCGATAGCAATTTGCGCGGGACTCTTACCCAGTTTCTTGCTCAGCTTAATAACCTCGTCGATGACGTTGTAGGCATGTTCGGTGAGCGCACGTGTGACCCACTCACCGCGATTCGCGTCCACCTTGTCTTTGTTCTCACGCGTGTATTTGCCGCTGAGAATGCCGAAACGCAAAGGCGACCATGGTGTTACGCCCAGACCTAACTCGCGCGCCATCGGCATGAGCTCCCCTTCCACCGTGCGTTCGAGCAGTGAGTACTCTATTTGCAGGGCAATCAAAGGGCTCCAGCCTCTGAAATTGGCGATCATTTGAGCTTGCGTCGTCTTCCAGGCGGGAGTATCGGAAAACCCGATATAGCGTACCTTTCCAGCCTTCACCAGATCATTGAGCGCGCTCATCGTCTCTTCGATGGGTGTGAACACATCCCAGCAATGCATCCAGTAAAGATCGACATAGTCTGTCTTCAGGCGGCGAAGCGATGCATCAAGTGCGGAGTAAATCGATTTACGGCTGGAACCGCCCGCGTTCGGATCGCCCTGATAGAGCGAACCGAAGAACTTGGTCGCAATGACGAGCTGATCGCGGCGAAATCCCTTTTGCGTAATGAAATTGCCGATGATGGCTTCGGAATGCCCTTTTGTATACAAATTGGCGGTGTCGATGAAATTTCCGCCGAGCTCAATGAACCTCTTGAGGATTTTTTGCGAGTCTTCCTCGGAAGAGCCCCAGCCCCAGTCCTCGCCGAACGTCATCGCACCGAGGCAGAACGGGCTGACGCGAAGTCCCGAATTTCCAAGTGTGACGTAGTGGTTGAGCGGCATTTTTCAAAACCTCCAGCAGGTCCGAACATTCTACTTGGTCATTAGCCGGCAATCATGAAAGCGGCAGTTTTGATGCAGGCATGTAAAGTGACAGTCTTAAAAAGCGGGGTGATTTTCAGCTGTAAGGTTATACGGTTGCATCGCCTAGCGTTTTCATTGCGAGCTGCCGAAAGTCGGCAGACCCTGCCGTGCATGCCTGCCTTATCGAGCCGAAAATTCAGCGGGAGTGTTCGACTATGACTTCGAGGAAGTGCGATCCAAAATCGCGCAACTTGGTATCACCGATGCCGGAAATCGACAGCATACGGACGAGAGAGGTCGGCTTGACAGTTGCCAATTCGCGCAATGTTGCGTCGTTGAATATGATGTAGGGGGGCACGCGTCGCTCATCAGCAAGCCTTCGCCGGAGAGCTCGCAGTTTTTCGAACAATTCTTTGTCGACACCGTCCCAGGACTTTTCGCTGACGCTGGAGGCCTTTGCCGGCTGACCTTTTTTCAGTTTCGCCGGCTCAATCAGACGCACACTTCGTGTGCCGCGCATCACTTCCCACGAAGCCTGATTGAGACGGAGAATGGAATACGTGTGTCCGGAAACGCTCTGAATATCTTCGAAAAACAGCGCGCCCTGGCTTATCAGTTGATAAATCCACTCGCGCACATCGTGTTGACTGCTCTCTTTCAACAGGCCGTAGACACTTAGTTTGTCATGTCCTTTCTCGCGAATGGCGGCCAGGTTCTCACCGCGCAAAATGGATGAGACGTGACCGATGCCGTAGCGTTCTTTCACCCGCGCAACGCATGAAAGAATCTTCTGCGCCACCTCCAAAGCGTTCGGCACTGATATAGTATCGCCCATGCACATATCGCAGGCGCCGCAATTGTCTGATTCGTACCTTTGTCCGAAATAATGCACCAGGAGCTGATGCCGGCAAAGAGCTGAACGACAATAGCGATCGATTTCCCTGAGATGAGCGATGGCATTTTGCAGGAAAGACGTGTCGGCATTTTGATTTGCTGCCGATTGTTCGATGACGGCTTTCCAGGTAAAGAAGTCTGCCCCGGAATATAAAAGAACGCACTCCGCCGCCAGTCCATCGCGCCCTGCCCGTCCAGTTTCTTGCTGATAATGCTCGAGCGACTTGGGCATGGCGGTGTGAAGAACGTAGCGCACATTCGAACGATCGATGCCCATGCCGAAGGCAACGGTGGCCACAACAACGTCGCACTTCTCATCAGTGAAAGCTTCTTGAGTCTGGGAGCGCTGTTGCGATGTCAATCCTGCGTGGTATGGCAGCGCCTTGACGCCGTGTTCGATTAGCGCCTGCGTCAGCTCGTCGACATCGGAGCGGCGAATGCAATATATGATGCCGCCTTCGTCGCGATGACGATCGACGACGTCAATCACCTGCCTGAGGAGAGGTCCTCGCCTCGAGACGACCCTGTACGTAAGGTTTTTGCGGTCGAAGTCGCCGACGAGAATTTCCGGATTGACAAGACCGAGTTGCTGGATAATGTCCTGCCGCACTTGCTCTGTCGCCGTTGCTGTATATGCGTGAACAGATGCCGCCGGAAAAATCTCTTTCAATTTGCGCAGCTGCCTGTACTCGGGGCGGAAGTCGTGGCCCCAATGGCTTATGCAGTGGGCTTCGTCTATAGCAAATGTTCTCACCTCCAGCTCTTTCAACAACTCACACGTCTCGCTTTGGACAAGGCGCTCGGGAGACAAAAACAAAAGCCTGACCCTGCCTTGCCGCAATTCGCGCCCGCAGGCGATCCGCTCTTCGGGCGTTTGCGAGCTGTCGAGTTGAACGGCGCCGATACCGGACGAGCGCAAACCATCGACCTGGTCTTTCATCAGCGAAATGAGCGGCGAGATTACGACTGTGGTTTCCTGCCTAAACACTGCAGGCGCCTGGTAGCAGAGAGACTTTCCGCCGCCGGTGGGAAGGACGACAAGCGAGTCTCGACCGCTCAAGACGGCATCAATTGCTTCGCGTTGCAGCGGCCGGAAGCTGCGGATTCCCCAGTGATGCGCGATTACACCGGTGAGGCACAAACGGGGCTCGGTCTGCATGCAGGTCTCCTTGGAACGAGAATATTGAAGCAGATAATGGAGAGCGCTGCATTCACAGAATTGAAAATTCTCCCTTGCTTGCCTGGCAGTTTAGCCCCGCTTAAGTGTCAGAATTCTGGTCGCCGACCAGGGACGAGGCATTGTGCCAGATTTCATTAACCGTGCCAGGCGCCATTTTGTATGTGCGTGGCGCGGCCAAACGATATGGCGTTGCATAAACGAGGTATATAGGCCGCGTCCGTTGATACATTTCAGAGGCTAAAGTGAAGGCAATCGCTCTATTTATGGCTCTTTCGATGGCCATTTTTCCTTGCAAACCGGCATGGGCACAGGTTGACGAGAGCGAATTGCGGCATGACTCCATTCCCGAACGTGGCGGGCTGCCTCCCACGCCTCTCGAGGGCGTTCCCGGCGCGCCCTCACAGCCAGTCTATAACTCCGTGCCTCCCGCTAATGGACAGTTCGGCGGCGCTTATGGCTCGCAAAATCCCAATCCTGGTCTCACCCAATACGGAGGCGCGGCCGTAAACGCTACGCCCAGGCCGCCCATTGCACCGCCGATGGTGGTTGTCACGACAACGATGGGACTGGATGGTTACCGTATCGTCAGTTATAAGGGCATCGTCGAAGGGGTTGTCGTGCGTCAGCCCAATTTCTCGCAGAATTTTGCCGCCGGCTTTCAAAAGACATTCGGTGGCGGAAATCTGGATGCCTATAGCAAGCTGGCAGAACAAAGCCGCATTCAAGCATATGAAGCGCTCATACAACGGGCTCGGGTTATGGGTGCCAATGCTGTTCTTAATGTGCGATTCGACAGCGAGACGTTTTGGATCGACCGAGAACGCTTCGCGACGGAAGTTGCCTGCTACGGCACGGCTGTCGTGGTCGAACCGATTCGCTGAAGCGGGCAATTCGGCAGAGGTTTTGGAACGATGGCATGCGAAGCGCAAAGAAATGGCGCGGTGAGGCAAGACTCAGTGAGTCTCTTTAGCCTTCGCCTCAATTTCGCCTGCAATCAGATTCTCATCGCCGAGCCAGTTGTTATAAACAAGAGCCGTGGCTACCGCAAGCGCCATGTGACACATTACAGGCCCGAAAATGGTGACGGAGCTCAGGGTGTGCAGTCCAAAGAAAATGAGATCGAGAATGCCGAGCGGAACAAATAATTGATCGGTGTCTCGCCAGCTCTCCTTAAGAGCCTGAATGGGGCCATAATTGCGATCGATTATGTAGTAAGGAGCCAGTTGCCACTTCAGGAAGAGAAGGGCACCTGGAACTATAAGGAACATGCCGAGCCCAATAAGAGTGGACGTAATGCAAAGCGCAACAAGAGCAGATAACATCTGATTTGGCGGACGGATCAAATCGCGCATGCGAACGGGCAAGCGGCGCGCGATTTTCAGGCTGACGAGCGCCCACCCGGCCCAGAAGCATCCAATGAAGAGTCCCGGCAAAAGGATACCCACTAGCGTCGCCGGTCCGGCGTGCTTGAACCCCCAGAGGTGATCGATGGCCAGACCTCCGAATACTCCGAGCACGAGAATTAGAATCGGACCGCCGAGGGAAACAAGCCAGGCGCCGAAAAGGGGAAAGAATTGTTTGAGACTGAGGATCCACGAGTCTTTCAACACACTCAAGGAGTAGATTGAATATTTCTTCGCCACCGGAAACTGTTGCATAATTTTGGGGATCCTCACCGCATATAGTGCCCTACTCGCAACCCCTAAGAGATAGCCGAAGTCCAGGGTGGCTGGTGCAAGGGCTTGACGAGCTTGTCATACGTGGCATGAAGATCCTCAGGCAAGATTCTGGTTTCGCCCAAGACGGAAACAAAATTAGCATCTCCATGCCAGCGCGGCACGATATGCAAATGATTATGCTCCTGGACACCGGCGCCGGCGGCTTTGCCTAGATTCCAGCCAATGTTGAAACCATGGGGATGATATTCCGCTTCCAGAACTCTTTGCGCATGTTTCGCCAACTCAATCATCTCGTGGGTAGTTTCGGCGTCCAGTGCGGCAAGCGACGCTTCATGATGAAACGGCACGACCATGATGTGACCGCTTGAATATGGATAAAGATTCATCACGATGTAGTTCAGGCGCGCCCTCAGAAGTATCAAGTTGTTCCGATCGTCTCCCTCTGAGGGAAGGCGGCAGAAGACGCAATCGGTCTTCTTATCTACAGTCGCTACATACTGATATCGCCAGGGCGTCCAAATGAATTCCATAAGACCTGCTTTGCTGAAGGAGTTTGTTTATTGTTGCTCGCCTGGTCATAACCAGAGCAAGTATATAGCTGATTTTAGCCTTTCTATCGACGGAGTTGCCGCAAAGGAAATACGGCTCGTGAAATGGTACTCTTTGCCTCTATATGTCTATAATTTGAGGCTAGTTCGCCCCCACCACCCCACCGGCGGTTAATCATGAAGCAATCTGATCTGTCACGTCTTGCCGTTTCAGCCTTTTGCGCCCTTGCGCTCACGGCGTCTGCGTTGCCCGGACTCTCAGCGGAAATCACCATTCCTTCCCAGGTGCCCGTGAACCTCAAGCCGGAATTAGCTGCCAAGTTTACTTACATCGAAGACGGGGAGTTCACCAACGCCTTGAAGATCCCCACGTATCAGTGGATGCCGGTTAATCGCGAGCCGCAAGCGATAGTGCTGGGAGTGCACGGGCTGACCCTGCATGGAAGAAGATTTTGGGCGCTCGCACGGACGTTCGCTGTCAGTGGCATTGGTTTTGTTTCTTTCGATATGCGCGGCTTCGGCCGTTGCCGTTTTGACGACAACAAACAGTTCAGCACGGACAAAGAGAACAGACGAAAAATCAGTCATGAGAAGAGCTATGAAGATCTGGTCGCCCTTGCCAATCTGGTGCGCCAGAAATATCCCAATAAGCCGATTGTGGTTCTTGGGGAAAGTCTCGGCTGCACATTTTGCGTGCGACTGGCCGCGGAGCACAAAGACCTTGTGGATGGCATCATACTCTCCGCTCCGGCGGTGAAAGTCAATGCACGCATGTGGGCGTCCCCGGGCGAAGTCGAACGCGGTATCAAGGCCGTCATCTCGCCCACGCACAAAGTGAATCTGAATGCCTTTATCACAAAGTTGGTTTCTCAACGGCAGGAAGTAATCAAGGAAATGCTGGATGATCCTCTCGTCCTGAAGCAGGTCTCCCTTCTGGACCTTATCAGCACGGACGAATTCGTCGAAAAAACCGCGAAATATGGCAAGGGCATATCGGATAAGCTGCCCATTCTTATTCTTCAGGGAGGCGGAGATTTCTGCGTAGCACCAAAGGCGGTGACAGATTTGATGTCGAATATGCCGTCTACGGATCAAACATTGCGATGGCTGGGCAATATCGGGCACTTGCAACTCGAGACGTCTTACATCAGATCGCTCGTCATTGACGCAATTGGCGATTGGATTCAAGATCACAGCGACAGCGCCAAAGTAGAGCTGCAGGCTCTCGAACAGGCGATCAAAGATACAGGCGGAACGCTCGTCGAGTAGATCTCTTATCCTCTTTTATCGCGCCCGGCTGGTGGAGCATACGCGCACAGCCTGCAAGTGGTGCGCAGAGGCGTGGTTGCACAGCCGGCAAGTGGTGCGCAGAGTCCCGAAACCGAGCAATATGATGCTGATTGAGAGAAATGTGAAAGCCGAGGGCGGCGGACTACGGGTTGTGCGACACGAACTTTTATCTCAGCACGAATTAACTAAGCACGCTTTGAGATCTGGCGGTCATGGGTAATGGAACGATCTTGGCGCGGCATCCGTCACATAAAGTCTTGCTTCCCCTCCGCACAGACTGCCTCAGTTGACCGTTCGCCCCACAAAATTCGCAAATCTTGAAGCTTTCTGCAACTGCGATTGCGATGAGCTCGCGCATGTCGCTGGTAGCATCATTCATATAGAATTCAAGCCCGCCATGGCGTTCTCGAATTTCAATTAACTTGTAAATCTGTTGCTCCTCCTCTGGCACGGCACTGATAAGCTGCTCGATTTGCCCGCAGAGACGCCTGATGAGCGGTTCCCACCCGTCACCACATGCAACACCACGCAAATATGACGATCCCGCTTTGGCATCGCAGCCGAACAGCTGTGGAAAGTCAGCAGCCAGCGCCAATATGAGTTCTTCTCTCATACAACCTCCTTATGAAATGCCGGTCCCGATGTCGCGGCATGCGGTGTTCGACTGGCTAGCTTCTGCTTTGTGCCAACGGTAGAAAGTCTCGGTTTGGGGTTTGGAACTTGGTGTGCGCTTGGGGTCTGCAGCTGAAAGTTGGGGTTCTGGTCTCTCGCTTGGGGCCTGCAGCTGGAATTGGGAACGAGGGTCCGAGATTGGGGCTTGGAACTTGAGAGTTCGTGATTAACGCTTAGAATCGCTTGGAGCTTACGTCGTTCATGGTATTCGCCCCGGATTTGGGTGGTGAGGTGGAATTGCGCAGACCTGAGGCAAATCTGTGGCGAAGCAACGATGTTCGGCGGTTGCCGCCTGTCGCCGACGACCTCATAAAGTTTCCCGACAATGGCATCGTGAGGCAGGAAGATGATGGAACGTTCAGCAAGCCTCCCATCCGAGACACTGCGGTCGTTCAGCGAATCAGGCGAGTGGCGATAAGCCCTGCGAAGCGATCAGATCCTCGATACCACCAGCCTAGATGGTTGTGGCATTGCCTGCAAATGGCAAAGGCCCAGGCATATCCCGGAAACCAGGAATCAGCGTCGGTTGTATCGCCCACTTCGGCTGCGCCTGGCGCGTCGCTGTAGCAGAGCACATGAAATGAGTAACCAGCGGGATTGCGGAAAGTGTGCTCGTGCGGTTCGATGGCCAAAGACGGACTGGTTATCACATGTTCGCAGTTTTTGCAGCGAACAGTCTTTTGCGATTGGAGATCGGTCTTCTCCTCAAGCTCGATCGAAACACTGTTGCTCATAGCGCACCTACATTGTTGCCGGTGAACGATTGATCTCAATTGGTGAATTTGGCCAATCAGTGCCTTGTACCATGTCCTCAGCAACAAAATCGGGATTCGTGTTCAGCCATGTAAAGCCTGATCATAGTGGCACCACGGATGCAGAAATCAAGTCCATGTTGCGACGATCATACTCAGCGCGCCCGCGGCGATGATCGCAATTTCCGGCGCGGTCATCGCCGCTCTTTGCGGCACTCCTCGTTGTTCGGTTTGCCACAAGGCGTTTAGTGTCTTTTGTACGATAAGCAAAGCCAGTGCGGAAAGAATCGTGTAGAAGAATATCGAAGAGTGAGAAAGAACGACATCGTTGGCATTAATTGCGGCAGGCATTTGACCGCGGACGATGGCACAAAGCGCGCTGCACCCGGCGTATGAAAGTGTGAGGAGGGCAGGCGAACCAAATGAATCACAATTGCTCGCATCTGCAAATTCTTTTATCTTCTTGAACTGATAATAAATGAGCCAGACATTGAGGAACGGCACCAGCAGCCCGAGCGCCATAAGTGTCGGGTTCACTTTGAGAGCAAACTGCTTCTTTATAGCGCACCAATTTCGAAAGTACCAGTATGGGAAATAGAGCCCAAAGCTTGCGACGATGAGCACAAGCAACTGAGGGAGGGACTTCGCGTACGAATATGAAGATGTTGTGCGGGCTTCGTTCTCTATTGAGAGCATAAAAGAGAAGTTAGGCGTAACCCTTATTTCCAGACGGTGATCTATAATACGGCGTTTCTAAAAGTGTCAGGCAGTTAATTTCTGCTCACTGAATACGCAATTTGATTTCGCAAACCAGAGAACCAGCGGCCGATGTTTTGAGGCGTGATTCGTACGAAAGAGCGCCCGACTTGGCGCGAGCAAAATCCAGGCGCCGCCTTTCCGTTATGCTGCCAGCGCTATGCATCATGGGCGTGGCGCTTGTGCTCAGGCTCTATCGAATGGACGCACACGGCTTGTTCATCGACGAGATTTTCAGCGTCACGGTGATGAGAGGAACCGCAGATCCGCAACTAATCGCTTTCGATTCGATGCGACCTTTGTATTTCCTGCTTTTGAAAGCGTGGACATTCTTCGGCACTTCTGAGACCTGGATGCGCATGTTCTCAGCGGTGTTTGGCGTACTCAACGTAGGTCTTGTAGGATGGTTGGGTTCCCTTCTCGGCGGGCGCAGAACAGGATTGATAGCAGCGTTGCTGGCTGCGCTGGCACCTCTCGAGATAGTGCAGTCGCAGCAGTTGCGCATGTACACTCTGGGGACTTGTTTCCTTTTGCTGGGAAGCATCTTTCTCGTCAAGGCCCTCGACAAAACGAAGTCAGCATGGCTCTTCGCGTGGGTGGCAGCGCGCGTTTGCATGGTGCTCACACTGCCTCTCACCGCCCTTATCATGTTCAGTGACGTGATCGCAGTCTGGCACAATCGAGTAAACAGACAGTTTGCCCGAGTGTTTGTGGGAGCGCTGATACTGTGGACGGTGGCATGGTCACCGTTCTTGCTTAAGGTTCTGGCCGCCGCAAAAATGCCTTATGATGCCTGGCGAGAATACATCCCCAGTCCCATCTTGAGCGAGATACTGTCATTCATCATTCAATTCACCTGTTTCCCCGGTCCCTTTCAGGAGTATGAAGGGTCTCTCGCCAATAACACAATTGCCGGCATTTATGTCCTGTTCGTCGCGCCTGTCATCCTCGCTATATCAGTGGCAGCCTGTTATTTCAAGCCGAAGCTCCGATACGCAGTTTTCGCGTTGCTCCCTCTGGTGATTATGTTTTTGTGGTCGCAGGTCGCTTCTCCCCTGCTTGTCACTCGGTATGTGTTGTTTAACGCTCCATTCGTCTACATCCTCGCATCAGTTGGCTTCTGCGAGGTATGGAACCGCTTCCGTCTCCTTGCTGCGGGCGTAGCTCTGATTTACGCATTTATGGTCTCATCGCACATCGTTTACGTGCACACCCATCTTATGCAAGAAGACTGGCGGAGCATACTCACTTACGTCAAAACGCATCAACGACCAGACGACAAAGTGTTCATATGGAACTACCATGTGAAATATTCAATGAGTTACTACTATGACGGTCCGAGCAAAATTGCCGACATGGACGTAACGTGGGACGACGAAAAAAACATCCACGTAAACTTGAAACCTTATGTCGCGTCTGGCGCCGCGCAGCGATTCTGGCTGATCACGCGCGTCGTTCACCCAGGATGGACTGAATTCTACAGGGGCTACAATAAGTACAAGACCCACGTCCTTCAGGAATTCAATGTCCTTGATTACCGGCAGGTCGGTCTTGCCGATGTGTTTTTAGTCACACTGAAAGAGACGAGGTAAAGTGGTGGTCAAACGATATTGTTTGACCAATCAGAAGCGTCATCAGTCCGGTCACACCCAAACGATATCGTTTGACAAATCAGAGCCATGATCGATCATACCGATCCACTCAAACGATATCGTTTGGCTGCCTATTTTCTCTTCACCGGCGCTGGTTTGGCTGTACTGGTTTTAGCAACAGCGGTTGCTTTGGCTCCGCCTTTGATTATAGGCGCCTTGCCAGCGCCGCTGCTTGTTGCATCTGTTGCTTTGACCTTAAGGTCGAGTGAATCGTCCTCTGGGATACTCTGTCTCTTTTCCGTTGGACTGACAGCCAGCACAAGATCGCTGCCTTCCCATTTGGATTTCAAAACAGGAGATTGCTCTTCACCGTTGCGGTCGAGCCGCACTTCCTCTCTGACCTTGCTCTGCAAATAAGAGAATGCGTCACCAAGCTTCGTCTTGGATCCGTCTTTGCGCAGAGCTTCGAGGAGATAATGCGTGAAAACACCATTTGGATAACGTTTCGATTCCCAGGACGTCTGCGTTGGCTCGCTGGAGCAAATCACGAGTTGTCCGCATCCCTGAGCCATTTCCGAGGCGCTGTAATTAGAGATGCGGAAAAGTCCTTTGCCCGCTGGATTAGCGGCACCGCTGTGGCAGGCATCCATCAGCAGGACGACACGGTCGCATTTAACGCGTTCCTTAATGGCTGTGGCCAGCTGCTGAATGGGAATCCCAGTTGCATAAAGGCTGTTCTTGTTGGTGTTATGCGCCACCAGATAGTTGATGCCATTGAGATCTACCTTGGATGGGCTGCCGTGGCTTGATATATAAATCAAGACCAGATCGTCTCTGTCCGCCACTCGTGGCAGCCACTTGTCACCAATTTCGGCCATGATGCGCTCTTTGGTCGCTTTCTCATCAAGCAGAACGCGAACATGATCGGGGGCAAAATTCCCCTCTTTCTTGAGGAATTCAGCGAAATCCTGCGCATCTTTCGCGGCATAGCGCAAATTGATGGTTGGATCTTGGAATTTGCTGATGCCGATTACGAGCGCCCACTTGTCCTTGATCGGGCGATTGATACGGGACTTGTCCATAGTCGCATCAATCTTCTGCCCCTCTCCGGCTTTAAGAAACTCGATTGCTGTTTTCTTTCTCTCTCCTTGCTGTTTGTTGAAGCGATAGATTCGCGTCAGCGGCTCGTGTCCAAGTGGGAGGTCGGCAATGTCCTTTTCGGCATCACCAAGGGTTTTGGCTCCAATTGATTTCGCCTGGTTAGCGTAGGCAAGCGCCTCATCGTTGCGGTTTTGCTCGCGACAGACTTTCGACCAGCCGTCGAGAATGCGCGCCACAAATGGATGTTCATCGCCAAGCGCTTTCTTTTGAGTGTTGAGCGCATTCTGGTAGTACTTGTCTGCTTGAGCCAAATCGCCCAGTTGTCTATAGACAGTTGCCAAATTGGCCTCGATTTCGCCCACATCCGCCGTGCTCGCCAAAGACGGCAGACCGCCGAGAGTTTTCTCCCGTTCGACATTGAGTCCCATCGCAACTGCGAGTGCTCGCATAAGCACAGACTTTGCTTCCTCTGCTTTGCCTTCCAACGACAAATTTCTGCCTACGTAATTCAATGTCTTAGCAACGGACTCGCTTGCCGCGCCCGCAGATTTCTCGTAAATGGCAAGGGCTTTGCGGAAAAATTCTCCCGCAGCGTCATAGCGTTCCTTTATCTGCTCCAAGACTCCGAGCTCGTTATCGACTTCGGCCACCTGCAATGAATCCTTGCCAAAAATCTTCTCCCGCAAGAGAAGCGCACGTTTGAGCAAAGTCTCAGCTTTTTCCTTCCAGCCATAATCAACATAAAAGCGCCCCAGAGCGAAGAGTGCTTTGTTCAACCAGGGATCGGCCTCACCATATGCCTCGGCTTCCTTCAGTGCTTCCGTCAGGAGTGTCTCTGCCTCGGTGTAATCACCCTTTTCAAATGCGCGTTCGCCAACATCGCAATATGTTCCTCGCAGAGTGTCGTGGCTCGGCACCGACGCAACGCCCTTAAGATCGGGCGCTTGACTTCTGTTGATAGTCAGGTCGACTGCTCCAAAGATGAGCGCCACCTGATCGTCGAGTGCCTTTTTTCTATTTCTGTCGGTAACGATGAGATTACCTTCCTTGGTCAGCGCGTATCCGGGCAACTTGCCTAGCAGGTCAGGATTGACCTTTACCTGCTCGCCGACCGCCTTCAGGAGGTCGAGCTCGATTGAATCGGGCGTCACCTTATCTTCCGGTTTTACAGATTTGTCGCCCAAAAGTTTCCATATTGCCAGCTGGGTTATGCGCTGCTTGCGATTTCCCGACATTGGGACCTTAGCAAAAGCGCCCACATTTTCCAGTTCCTCCGCGGCAGCGACGATCTGTGCCAGCTTCTTCCACATGTCGACGTCATCATAGTTTTTCACCTCAAAATTGACGCCATCTGCAGGTGGGGGCGCAATTGTCTTTGCCGAAGCGCACACCGTGTCCAGATCGGCAGCGGCAGTTTCGCCCACCGGGACCGTCACGACCACGTCTTTTATAGCCATCATGGTCTGAACGGAACCAACGTTGGGATGGAACATTTCGTTGGCGGGGATGACCACCTTCACTGGTTTGTTGGTGTTGTTTGTCAGCAACAGACGAACCTTGGTCGTCGTAACGCCGTCGCCAACCACTTTTATTGATATCTTCTTGGTTTTGAGCGCCGCTCTTAGCGTCGACAGTAATTGTTCGGCTGCAGACGGGTCGGCTGTCGCAGCGGTCGTTGAAGTGCCGGGGTTAGCGGCCAGAAGATTGGTTCTCGCATTCCGTCCGGCGTTGGCACTTGCTGAAGAGTGGCTGGAGGATGATTGGTCTGCCAGAGTCTCCGCCTTGGCGGCCAGCACAGTCGTTTGAGCACAAAGCAGATACGCCAAAATGGGCACCAATAGGCGCCTCACTCTCGAATTTTTAGTCTTCAACATGCACGCAGCTCGGATAAGGAGTTAAAACATCATAATTGTATGATGCTACCAGACTGAAAATTAGGAAGCAAAGTAGCTGAATACCTCCATTTAGGTAAGGATTAACAAAATTTGGTATATATTGCCATTCTCGCCGTTGACAACGGATTCGCATTCAAACACCCCCATGGAATCAGCTGATCGCTTGAAGATCCGCATTAAAAGCCATTAGTCAAGTGCTGTTTGAATCATTTGACTCCGGCGTCTGAATCTTCAATAATCATCGCTGGAGTCTCCAGGCGTTGTAGTAGACGATTGACTAGTTGGGAGTATATCGGTGAGATTACTAGCAATGTTTTTGGCTGTGGTAACGGCCTTCCAGTTTTCTTGTTTTCCAATCGCTGTATCGGCGCAAGTCAGCTACAGCAGCAGCACAGGCGTATCGGGGAAAGCACCTGTAAATAAGGTAGGCGCCCTTTTGATTGCAGACGGAATTGCCATTCTCAGTGCCACCACCGTCGCAATCGCCACCAGTACCAGTTCTGGTGCCACACAAGCGCAGCTTTCCGGAAACGTATTCAAAGTTCAGCAAATCGACGCCAACACCGTCAGAGGACAGAGCTTCTTCAATGACGGTCCAGGGCTCGACAAAATCAAAGTCGCCAGATCTCAAGATAGAGTGGTGACGAAAGATGGAACCAAAATTGACGGTCGCATCTCCAACATCACCTCAGATATGGTTTCTATCGACGGGCGCACTATCCCTATGGATCAGGTGGAAGAGGTCCATTCCGATCGCGTCTACAACTTCACATGCAAACTGGGCGAAGCGCCCAAAATAACCTTCTCTCCTACATGGATAAAGGGCGAAGCACCGGCAGTGACCAAGGCTCCGAGCAGCTCTCACGAGCACAGCCCGATCACCAAGATCCTCGTTATTGGCGGTCTCATGGCTGGTTTAGCTTGCGCAATCACATTGCCCATCGTGATTCCTCTTGCGACAAGAAACAATCACCGCGACAACAATCAAGATGCATTGGCCACGGCGATATTCGTCAATTCACTGAGAAAACCCCCCTCCCAGCCAATACAGCCTAGCAGCTCCTCATATGGTCCATAGTGGGGTTAGCCGGTTCCTCATCCTGACTTTAGTCACTGCTCAACGAACCTAATCTAGATGCCGACTTGTCAAGCTACGCTCATGATGAGTCGGCATTTTCTTTGGCGGAGTTATCCTTTGCTTAGCTTGCTACGGCACAACCCAGTGAATGGGGCCAAGGCATGACCCAAACGATATCGTTTGAGTGAATGGCGCCGCCGCATGACCCAAATGATATCGTTTGACTCAGCCGATATATATAAGGATCGGGTTCAGGAAAGAGCGAGCTCAGTGCGGGGGCATTGGAATCCACACAGGCGGCTTCCCCGGGAACTTGAGTTTGCTAAGAATGGCAGCATCGTCGGCGTCGTGAGGCTTCAAGTAGACATAATAATTGTCATTTCGCTCGATCAAATCGTCCTTGGGCTCACTGCTCGGACTGATGAGCATGTCATTTGATAGACGGACATGAATGTAATAAGGAATCAGTTGAGCGAAGTCTTTGACATTAGACTCCATAATGTACCTATATGTCTGTTTGCCGGTGACTTTAAGAACTTGGGCCGCAGCTGTGTCCAGGGGAGCGAGCGAAACCTCCTGCCAGTTCGTCCCAACCTGAACAAACGCACGAACCGTAGGAGACAATACATAAATTGGTTTCTCCCCCGTTACGTTGCGCAGGTAAACGCTAACCATGTACTTGTTATTTGGAAGAGCAGTTACGGACTGAACGTCTGCTCGCAAATCTTTCATAGCCAGATCCTCGAGCATTTGTCGCTTCGCGGCCTTTTGAGCCATGACAGCGGATTCGTAGCGATCAACCACAAAATTGATAGCCCACACCATGAACACGCATGGCATGACAAACATCACTACTTTTCCGAGAAAACGCTCAATGCCTTCGCCAAGCCGAACTTTCTCCTTAATCGTACTTTCTTTGGAAATTTCGAAAATCTCTCGAACAATCTCCTGGGACTCAGTCCCCGTTGAGCTCCCGAGAGGGCTGGCCGAACAATGGCGAATCTTCGCCTCTGAGGCCGTTCCGTCGCGCATGCGCAACAGGCGATCGGCACGGTCCGAAATCGCTTGATTGTGCGTGACGACCACAAGAGTCAGGCTGTATGTACGGTGAATATCCACCAGGAGATTGAGGATTTCTTCTTCAGTTTCCTCATCGAGATCGGCGGTGGGTTCATCTGCTAAGAGCAAGGCTGGAGAATTGATTAGCGCCCGCGCGATCGCCACGCGCCGCTGTTCGCCGCCGGAAAGTTGATTGGGAAACGCATCGCACCTGCCTGCAAGCCCAACGCGCTTCAGGAGGGCACGTGCGCGGGCGTAAGCTTCGTGATACTCCAGCACTCCGCCAACCAATGCAGGCAGAGCAACATTATCAATCGCCCGCAAAGTGGGAATTAAGCTGGCAAATTGAAAGACAAAGCCAATCTTGCTGTTGCGAAAGTCTGCTCGCTTATCATCGCCGAGAAGCCACTGATCAACACCGTCGATAATTATGCGACCTGTGGTTGGTTTGCTTATGCCGCCGAGCATCCCCAGGAGCGTTGATTTACCCGAACCGGAACGCCCCACGATAGCCAAAAAGCGGCCCCTTTCGAGTTCGAAATCAATGCCCTGCACAGCGCTTACTGTGCATTCGCCTCTATACTGTTTGGACACGCCTTCGATCTTCAGCATTACTGTCCCTCCCCGCTAATGAGGGTATAAGGCTCCTCGGCGCTCGATCTCCAAGCCGGAGCCAGGGCTCCAAGCAAGCCAACCAGCATTGCCAGTAGTGCGCACAGCGCTGCTGCAATTGCAACTTCGCTCATCGCGGGCCACGTAAATCCTACATGCAGGGTCTCCAGATAATAGATGAGCGATCGCTGGAAGCCGAGAATAAGAACACATCCAAGGAGAATTCCCAAAACGCCGCCCACCCCAGTAATGAATGACGCCTCGGCAAGAAGCATCTGCATGATGTCGCGACGTCGCGAGCCTATTGCCCGCAACAGTCCGACCTCGCGCCGGCGCTCGCCAATAATTCCGGAAAACACGAGGCTGACCAGAATCAGCGCGGCAGCGAGCATGAACGCTGTGAAGGTCAGCATTCCAGTAAGCAATGCCGTTGTGGTTTGGCGAGTCGACGTTACAATCCTCGTGCCAGATACAACCTTGACGCCCGGAAGCCTGGAAATTGCGAAGCGTACCTGCTCGGGCGTTGCTCCAAAAGCAAGACGCACGAGGATGGCAGAAAATGCACCGGAACGAAATGACGGACCTTTGGCTGCGGGCGCATTGCCTGAGGACATGAGCGACGCAACAGTTTCGTAAGTGGCAAAAAATGATTCGTCGAAAGGACCGACGCCGCTGCGTCCCAGCTTGCCATAGATAGTTGCTGGAACATTCACAGGCTGTACTTCTTCACCCACAGATTCTCCTCTCCTGTAACCGCAGAGCAAATCGCCGGTCTTGAGCGCACGTGGCAAATGGTCTTCCAGCCAGGGCAAAACGGTAAAGTCCGTTTTCGCATCGAATGCGATCAGATTTGCCTTGCATTCGGGCATCCCGGCCATGATTGGAACTCGATAAATGGTTTGCCCGGCGACTTTTTCAACACCATCCAATTGTCCGATTTGCCGCATGGTGGCGGCGTTGATGGTTGCTTCCGTAGGTTGAACGGTGAGCAAAGCGCTCGTGATATTGACCATTGCTTGCTTTGGCACCACGATGAGATCCGCGCCCATACGCGCGAAACTCTGCTCCATGCTTCTTTCTACGCCACGTGCCACCGTATATGATGCAAAGACAGCGCCCGTGCCCAGGGCAACGGCCAGGAGCAGGAGGAACGTGCGAGTCGGGCGCCGGAGCACGTTCTGCAACGCTAATCTGACGAACAATCCGCGCGGCCGCAAATGTCGGCCACCAGCCACCGTCGGCTTCGTTTCTCGAGCGGAAGTGATTTCGGCCATTGGCATTTGAACATTCCCAACGTTAGAAGCTGAATTCCCAAAGCTAGAGAGTCGTGCAGCGGCTGTTCCTTAGATGTTCCACTTTTGTCGGCACCACGACGCAATCGTGGTGACCGCCGAAGTTGGGCAAATAGCCGATCGGCTCCAGTGTGTCTTGCGTGAATATGAAAACGCCGCTCGAGAGCCGTTGGAAGCCGCTGAAAATCTGGAATACATATTTGCCGTCATAGGAAACGGACATTGTTTGACAGTCAGGTCCGATGTCCTTGAATTTCTTGATGATCTTCCATGTCTTGGTGTCGACCACGCAGCATCCGCTGAGCTGTCCTTTGGGATAGAGAACCGACACGAACATCTTGCTTCCGTCCATGGAAAAGCAAAGGTGAAATGGGCTGGGATAATCGCCTATCCAGGTCGGATCCTTTACAAATGTGATGCGCTTCCACTGGCGAGGATCTTTGTCGGAAGTATCGAATACTGCCATATTGTTCTGCTTGATGTTGTTCATCATCGTGAATGCTCTTCCATCAGGCGAGAACCCGGCCTCATGGCCGACGCATTTGATGTCGTCAAACTTTACCTCCCAGGTGTCAGGGTTCGAAGAAACTTTCGTAACTTTGAGGTTGTCCGCCGATCCCTCAGGATTGTGCAGGCATGTGATGGGCTCCCAGGTAGTTCGATCGAGAATCACTGCAGCGGAAAGCATGCGCAGGATAAGGGCGGAATAACGATTGCCTGGATGATGAACGACGGCGTCGAGTCCGGTCAGTGTGCGCGGCGAGTCTCCCGGCAGTTGTCCCGTGTAGACGAGATTCTCTGCCATGGGCACCATTTCCCAATCGATTTTGTTGCCCTTGGTGCCTTCCAGATTGAATCTGCCCGTTTCTTTCGGCTTGACTAATTTGACGATACGCAGCGTTCCACCTTTGGCCCAATTTTCTTCCAAATTGCCGTTCTTCTCGGAACCGACCCAGTCCGCCCGAAAGGCTGCCAGTACTTGCGTTTTCTGTCCTTCACTGGGTCGATCGAAAAATGCGCAAATATCTTTTTGCCCGTCGGCGCCAGCGAATCCAGTGGCATCGGGATAAATGGTCGTATGCACTCCGAGCCCGATCCCTGTTGAAGCGGAAACGTCCTCCATCAAATTCATCGATTGCCCGTCGAACTGAACTCGATAAATGTGATTGCCCTGTCCCCATTTATCGAGGAGACCCCGTTCCTTAATCGCAGTGGGGAGACCGTAAATCATCACATTGTCTCCACCCTGAGTCGAATTCACGAACTCAAATCCTTTATATGGATTTGGTGACGGATAAGCCGCCAGGTGATGTGAGATCGGGCAGGAGTCGCCATAGTTCCAATAACTAATCCAGGCCATCGTTTTGCCCGAGCTGAGGTCGACAGCATGTGTCCCACCGCCGAGCTTCTCCGGTGTCAGATACACATACTTCCCCAGCTTTTGCATTGATTGCTCAATCACCGAGGCATCCACTACCTGTGGTGCCGGAAACGCACCGGCTCCAGTCTGTCCGCTCTGCGAAAATCCTGCGAAACTCAGTCCAAAAATCCTTTCAATTGCGACGCCAGTGCCGCCAGCAGCGGCTGCTACCAGCAAGTCTCGACGCGTGATAGATTGTCCTGTCAGCAGGCGATAGAGCTGATGCTTGATCAACTTATGGGTGGGGGGTCTCTCAGCAGGAAACTGATTCATGCGCTACCTCGACTTTCATGTCGTCACAACGTGACTGCGGTCACAACTGCCAGCCCGAACTATGAAGCGGATGCGCGCGGCGACACTGCCAAAGACCAATCGCAGCGCGAATGTTCCAATGTTCTTTGGCCCTGCAAGCCGTACGATTTTACTGCAAAGAGAACGGGCGATGCACACTTTGGGCAGCGGTTTTATCTACTGCATCATTCCTGGTATCCTGTACAACCAAAATTACTGACTTGCCAAGGAGGCAGTAACATGAAGAGAACCCCGATTGGGACGACAGCGGTGGCATCACTCCTAATGGCTGCCGCGGCCGCAGCTCCAGCATTTGCGTTTGATTGGCAGGATTTGCTGAAAAACTATCTTCATTCTTCGCAGCCAACGGGAGTTACAGCCGATCAATCAACAGTGAAGTCCAACATTAATGCTCGTCAGGCCCAACTTGAGAGTGAAATTGACGCTGGTGTCGCATCAGGCCAGCTGACGGACCTGGAGGAAAAAGACCTCAGAGCAGATCTGAACAGAGTCGCAGCGCTCGAGGGAAATTATCTGGTTGACAATCAATTGACAGGACCGGAGATTCACAGCCTTGTTGAAGAGCTTGCCAACGTGAGCAGGCGCATGCAGACCTACTTGACAAACACGACAACCACAGGCACAGGCACCACCCGTCACGATTGGTGGGTCAAAAAGTATGTCGGCTCAGGCGCACCAGATGCAATACCGAGCAATCAGCGGTTGCTGCAGGCTAACATAGAAAGCCGAATGGCGGAACTGGACACCAAAATAGACCAGGCACTGTCAAATGGTCGCCTGGGGTGGAGCGAGGCGCGAAGCCTGCGATCGGAATTGAACAGGATTCGCAATCTTGAAACTCAGTATCTGGCGGACGCGACCCTTTCATTTTCAGAGGAGCAACAACTGACGCACGATCTTCAGCATCTCAACGGTAATATCGATCGCGAAATAGCAGAAGCAAATCGGTACGCTGGTCGCCACCAGTGGAGACGATATGGATCGCGCGATTCTGTCGATTCGCGGCAAGCATGGCTACGTCGCCGCATCGATCAGGGACGAGCTTCCGGACAGTTGACCAGGAAGGAGTATCAAAAGTTGATTGATGATGTCCACCGAATTGACGCTCTGGAAATTCAACTGAGAGGGACGGGCGCCCGGCTTTCTTACAACGAGGAGAGAAAGCTCCTCGCTGAGCTGGACGATCTTTCCAGGCGTGTTGAAAAGGAGCTAAATGATCGTCAGGTGCGATGAATTCCGCCTGGCGCAAGCGAAAAGAGTTATTGCTCCCTACAAACACAAAGGATCTCGCCCTGAGAGCGAGATCCCTTTTTCCTTCCTTATCCCTTCCGTCAAACACCTGCTTTGCCCATTCGCTTCCCACTTCCCAAGTCAGCATGTACGTATTTCTCATGCGCCAGGCGCCATGCTTCCGGAGCGAGTCAGTCCTTCGCCGCCTTAACTCTTCATGACTGATTGGCTCGTCTCCGTTTGCATGAGTTTTTGACTGCGCACTGAAAAAGATACGCGCTCAGCGCAGTCATCCCTTGCGATGGAACCCCATACCGAGTTACTGCGGTCTGCGAGATAAATTTGCAGACTCGATCATCTTATGCTGGTCTAAGAACAACCCTCCCAATGGAATTTCTTCGGAGGGATGTACGCCAATAGAGCTTGCCATTCAGCTCTCCAACGCCAGCCAGGACTCCTTTTCTAATTTTAGGGGCTACTTGGAACCGTATCTATACGCCTGCTTTGCAAATTGGACAAAATTTCTTTTGCTGTAGCCATTCACTCAAACGATATCGTTTCACCCAACCGGCCCCTCAGCCATTCACTCAAACGATATCGTTTGACGTTCAAACGGCAGAGAAGCCAGCAATCTGGGGTAAATACTATTTACGTTCAATGGGGCCGCAAGTAGATTAGCATGCTACGAATTCTTCGCCTTACTAGGTTCTGTACGGGGTAGCCAGATGTTCAGCTCTAGGCGTGGCGCATCGCTTTTATTTTCATTCTCATTGCTTATCTCGAGCCAAACAGCGATGGCTTCGAACAGCGGACCGCGAGATCTGCAAACGGCCCTTGTGAAGTCGTCAGCCGCATCATCAGCTCCGGCGCAAGAAGGAGCCCTGATCAAGGCAATGAAACAAGAGCTCGACCGTTCAATGTCCAAGCTGAAAAATGCAGGCGACGCCCCTCTCTACTTTCTTGCCTATCGGATTACCGAAACGGAGGGATTTAGCACGTCGGCGGAGTACGGCGCTCTTGATGATCTTGCCACGCCCCACAAAAGCCGCAGTCTTGATGTTCAATTGCGCGTAGGTTCCCCTAAATGCGACAATACTCATCCCTTAAGGGAAGACAGCACAGGCCACGCCGGTTTGGATTTTGCAGGCTCGGAACCCATTGTGCTGGACGACGATCCCGCCGCTATAAGGGCTGCTCTGTGGCTGGCGACCGATCGCCTTTTTCGTACAGCTCAACAAAGATACGCGGAAGTAAAGGCTAATAAGGACATAAAGGTTCCAGAAGAAGATCAATCAGATGATTTTTCAGTGGAAACTCCTCACGTCTTTAGTGAGCAAGCCACGACTTTAGATGCTGACAACGAAGAATGGGAAGCACGGGCCAAAAGACTTTCAGCCATATTCCGGGACTACCCGGAAATCCACAACTCATCGGTCACATGCAGCGCCAACAAGATACGCCGCTACATCGTCAACAGTGAAGGCACAGTCATTCAAGACTGTTCCTCAGAGTACAGAATTTTCGCTACGGCGGAGGCAATTGCCAGCGACGGAATGAAAGTCTTTCTTTATGATGGTGTCGAAGCACCGTCGATATCAGAACTCCCAGATGACGCCAAACTGGAAGCGCTGGTCAAGCATCTTGCTGTAAACCTTACTGCTATCCGCAGGGCGCCGGCCGCCGAACCTTATGTGGGCCCTGCCATTTTGAAAGCGAAGGCGGCAGGCGTATTCTTTCACGAGATTTTCGGCCATCGCATTGAAGGGCACAGGCAGAAGGACGAAGAGGAAGGGAGGACATTTGCCAAAAAAGTCGGGCAACAGGTTATGCCAAGTTTTATCACGGTGATTGACGATCCGACCTTGAAAAGGCTGAAAGACAAAGCACTTAATGGTTTTTATCAATTTGATGACGAAGGTGTTCCGGCTCAGCGCGTTGTTCTGGTGGACAAAGGCAAATTGCGCAACTTTCTTATGGCCCGTTCTCCAGTGTATGGATTTTCACACTCCAATGGCCACGGTCGCAGTTCCGTGGGTCGCCAGCCCTGTGCCCGGCAAGGTAATTTGATCGTCGAATCAAGCAACACTGTCCAATTCGATACGCTGAAGAAGCATCTCATCAACGAAGTCAAACGGCAAGGCAAGCCATATGGCCTAATTTTCGACGAGGTAGCGGGCGGGTTTACGATGACACAGACGTTCATGCCCCAGGTGTTCAAGCTTATGCCACTAAAAGTAACGCGTGTTTATGCCGACGGGCGTCCTGATGAGTTGGTGCGTGGGGTAGACCTGGTTGGAACTCCCCTTGCTTCGCTGGAAAGAATAATGCAAGCAGCAGATGACACAGCGACGTTCAACGGCACCTGCGGTGCAGAATCCGGCTGGGTACCGGTTTCCGCTTCGTCGCCCAGCCTGCTGGTACAGACGATTGAAGTGGAGCGAAGCTACAAGAGTCAAGACAAGCCGCCCATTCTACCCGATCCCAGCATAGATGGACGCCCGCGCGGAGGTCGGCAATGATCGCAAATACATCGAAAGCGCCGCTCGAGAGCAAGCAGGTTTGGAGAATCTGTTTGTGCAAATTCTCCTCATCAATGAAACATCCAGCTTTAATAAATCGAGGGCAGGAACAGGGCGGGCGTACAGTATCAAAACTCCTATTCTATGCAGCGATAATGTTCTTGCTGGCATGTCCCATGGTTCCTGCGACAGCCAATGAAAGCGATATCGTATTCAGCGCTATGGAGGATGAACTCGAAAGGTGCCGCACGCGTTTAAGAATTGACGGGCACGATAAGCCCTATTACATCGGCTACAAAATCACCGAATCGAACAACTTCCATCAGTCAGCTACCTTTGGCGCCCTGCTAGGAAAAAGCGAGTATCGAACGCGAAATTACGACGTTGATGTTCGTATCGGCAGTTACGAACTGGACAATAGCAAAATTGCCTCGGGCGGCTTCTACAGTGCTAACTACTCATGGCGAATGCCGACAGTCAGTCTGGAAAACGATTACTATGCCATCAGGAGAAACATCTGGCTGGCGACGGACAGAGCCTATAAGCAGGCAATTGAAGACTTTGAAAAAAAACGTGCCATCTTGAAGAATCAAGTTGCCGCTGAACGGGCGCCGGACTTTTCAAAAGAGACGCCGGTGGTTCACGCGGACCCGCTTCTTCCGCCGCCCACCATAACAGACGAACGTCAGGAAATGATAAAGAGGCTGTCTTCCATATGTAAGCGCTATCCCAAGATTAAAAGGTCGAATGTAAGTTACAGCGGCGTCACAGAAAACATGTGGCTCGTTAACAACGAAGGCTTCAAAGTCAGACGCGCCGAATCCGGATATAACATCTCGATAAACGCCACGGCGCAGGCCGATGACGGTATGACAATCAGTGATGAGGATACGATTGAGGTAACCAAGGATGGTGAACTTCCGGGTTATGAAGTTCTCGAAAGGCGAGCCACCTTGCTTGCCGAGAGGTTGAGCAAATGGGCCGCCGCACCTCTTGCCGATCGCTACGAGGGACCAGTGTTGTTTGAGAAAGAGGCAGCCGCTCAATTGATGAATGCGCTCCTTGTGAGTCAGCTGGGCGTCGCTAAAGAATCAGTCGAGGAAACCTTCAACTTGTCCCCGCCGCATTCTCTCCAGGACAGAATCAACAGACGAATTCTGCCCACATTCATGACGCTTGTTGATGATCCGTCTGCGGAGCTTTTCGGCAAGCAGAAGCTGTATGGCGGCTACGCAATAGACGACGAGGGCGTGAAGCCACAAAGGCTAGCAATCGTGGAAAAGGGAATCCTGAAAACATTGTGTTCCGGGCGGACGCCCTGCAAAACGATCAGAAACAGCAATGGTCATTGGCGCAATAACTCCGCTCAAGCAAGCGTCGTATTGGTAGAGTCTGATAGCAAGCTCTCGCCGTCGGTTCTGAGAAAGAAACTCATGGCAATTGGCAAAGAAGAAAATCTGCCGTGTGTATTTCTTGTCAAACGAATAGCAGCAAACAGTGATGCCTTTACACGCTCCCGGGCGGTCATTATTTTTGCGGATGAAGGTGAATGCACGACGGCCCAGGCCTCGGAGGTTTATCGGATCGATCTTCGCAGTGGCACGGAGGAGCTGGTACGAATCGGCGGTTTTGCGCCCACTTCATTCAGGGTATTGCGAGACATTCGCGCCGCCGGCAACGATGCGGCACCGTATTTGGTTCGGCGGTCATATTCCACGTTTCATCTTGTGACACCGTCACTGCTTCTAGGCGAGATGGAGATCAGCAAGGGAGATAACCGCCTTGCCAAACCCCCTGTGCTGAAACACCCGTATTTCGACCAGGCACTCGATCATGCGAGCAATCAAAGGTAAAGGCGGCAGTTTGCAGCCTTTGTTTCACAAGAGCGCCCCTGGGGAACATTGCAACAGGCAACAGTCCTTTGGGGAACAGAAAAATGTCCGGGAAGAAACATCAGGAAGTCCAGACGCAACCAGCAAGAGGCGAACAAACCACTGAAAGCGTCACGGAACAGCTGCGCAAGTGTGCGGCTATAGACGAGCCGAGCGCCAAATTTACATGCAACCAGAGGACAGCCAATCAGGAGTATGCTTACATTACCAGCACGCGTCCCGAAACCCTGCTTGCGCGCGAACGCGAAATGCGAGCCGAAGTCCAGAAGCTTACTCCACAACAAATGCGAGCTTTTAACGAGCTATCCAAGGGCCACGAAAGCATCAAAAATCCAGCTGATAAGCTCACGGTGGAGCGCCTCGAGCTGGCGCTGGTAAAGGGCGATACTGCTGCAATCAATTCAATCGTCATGGCCTATGCAGAACACCGTGACAAGGCCAAAAACGTCATGGATTTGTTTGGCAAAGACTTGCTGCGCACCCACAAGGGCAAAGGTCCCAACGAACTGAGTATCGACACCGATTGGGACCAGAGCGAAGGAATTCTCACTCTGGCGAGCCGTTATTTCACAAACGAAACCTTCCCTCGAGAGCGCCTGAATCTGCTGGAGTTTCATTCGACGATATTGGGCGGCGGACCAGTAGCCCGGACTATCGAGTGGCAGATTGATTGGAATCCGCGCAATCGCGCATCAGATGCTGCGGTCGGCCCGCGAGTCGGGGAAAGCTATCAGACTCCAACAAGCCTCGCTCAATCGAGCCAGGAACTGGCGCAACTGGCTATTGGTAGCCGTCCGGAAAGAAAATAAAGAGAATCGAGAACAATTTCATATTTCCCTAATCGTCCTTAGCGGTGCATCTTCAGCACCCTCATGTTTAGATCCGCACCTGTTGAGGAGTCACATAACTCAAAAGATCCGCATACCTAAGCCGGGGTGTCTCGAAACAGAATTGGATAAAGTCGTTGAGCCCCCATCTCTCTCTGTCCAATTCATATGATGAATCAGCTAAGTAAAGCTGCAGATACTTGCGCCCGATCCTTTGGTATCTCTTTGCGATCAGATTGATCAATTCTTTTACTCGGATTTTTACTTTCTCAGTGAGACTATCCAGACGAACACTCATTGCTGTATCAGATTGTCCAGCGCTTGGGGTTCGCGGTAACGTATAAAAGTCTCCCGGTTTCCGACTCACCGCGGAATCGAGTTCCAATATCATTAGCGTGGCCGAGAGTTCACAAGGTTGCAAACCTGTTTTGTAGACCAATTCATCAAAGTGAATCGGCACATCACTCAGAAATGTGCAGACATCGATCTCAGTTGAAATGAGTTCCTGCAAAGAGATGCCATCTTTGTCATCATCTGAAGTGACTGCCCCCTCATGAGCGGACACCGCCGATCCATCGTCAGGTACATCCTGAGATGCTCCGCTGCGATTATCCACGCTCACATCATCCCTTACTTGAGCGTCCATACATTCTGCCTTTGGCGGGGGTTGCTCAGAAGAGCTATGGGACGTTTCGCGAGAGCTCGTTTGTTCGCCTACTTCTCCCTGCCCTTCTTCTGCACGGGGATGCAGCTTTTTTGGGGTCTCTCTTGTGCGCTTGCAGAACATTTCCGAAAACAGCGCTGATACAACGCAATCCGCAAAGTTGATGTTGCATGCGGCTACCCAAGCTAGCTTTTGGAATAAGGCCCACGCAGAAGCATAACAAATGCCAACCAACTCGGCGAAGTGAAGTGGGCTTGCCTCCGACTGCTCAGCTTTGAACCATATTGCTGCCAGCCAAGGCTTTGCTCGACGAATTCCATGAAAATATGTACCAGAAAAAATCGATCGCTTGCGTTTGCAATTGGCACAAACAATTGTGCGACTCCCAAATGATCTCCTCATCTCTGTGCTTCCGCACTTCCGACAGTTCGCCAGCCCCATTTGCTCTGCAATTCTGCAAAGAGCCTCCTCGCAGTCCGCATCGGTTGGATACTGAACGCAAAACTTGCTGTAACTCTCAGCCAGAGCAGTTCTTTTTGCTTGAGTAATTTCACGCATCATATGACACCCTCCAACTACCTTCCACATTTCTAAACGTCAAAAGTGAGCAAAAAGTTCAAAGAAAATCCTTAATTTTGTACGTTGCCCTCGGAAATTTGAGTTGGGCAATCTCCTCTGAATGCGCTCAAACGATATCGTTTGAGTCGCGCCCGAAGGGTTTCCGTCGCTCTGATCTGTTGGCGGACGCTGCTCAGATTGCCTTCTTGCTGCCATCCAAAAACCGCATTATCTTCTTGTCTGCGGTCGAGGTTACGCTCTAACCTTGCGCAGCAACACTAACTTAGGTTTTAGACCTTCGGCCGGCAAAAATGAGTCGCTAAGCTTATCACGGTCTAACTGTGTTGTCGGCCCAGCCTTGCACAGTGTCTTTTGGCCACTGCTCGACCAATCTTGCGAATGACGTAAAGACTCCTCCTGACAACTTTTATGTCTTCGGAGAAAGATTGCCGCGCACCATGGGCAATATCTTCAGAATCCCTGCTCAGGAAAATCGAATCAAATGCATTGGCAGTCGGTGAAGTAGTGAGATTCTCCTCTGAAGCAATGTGTTTGGCGCCCCACGGGTCAGGAACCAAAAGACGCTCGACGTGCCTTTGGGAACTTCCGCACATGCGCCGCAGCCTTCTGTTTGCGATTGACCTCGAGTTTGACAATGAACGCTCCTTTACATGCAAGGATGAATGAGCGCGGTCCGGAACCTGAATGCAATACAAGCGCACAAGGACGCCGGCCCGAAAGCCCTCGTAATGATCGCATAAGCAGCCCGAATTACATCCCGCATTTTAAGGAACATGAATTTGCTTGCTCCGAGGGTGGTGCCTATCACCAAATGTGATGCGGGAAGCTCAATCGAGGCCCGCACAGCACGCTCCCGAGATTGATTGGAACGGATAATGAGACAGCAACGATGACAGAAACGTAGCGATGCAACAAGCCAGCGACAAGGGAGCGAACTCAGTGAGTTCACACAACTTTCTCACGTTTCTAGCCTTATTAATGTCTACAAAGGCAACAAGCCTATAAACCCTCTGCTTAGTGATATTCGTGCGGCGAACGCCGGAAGCCATGGCGTTAAGCTCCTCTGAAGGTCCAAGCGCTATCTGCTTAAAACAGGGAAAGCCGGAGAAAGCACATGGCAACGAATGTTCCCGAAACGTTCACCGAGGTTCCGAACTCCAAACTCGACACCTTACACAGCTTAAGCTCATATGCAAGCGAACTCTACGAATCGGCAAAGAGTTTACTTTTGGGGACCAAGAATGGGACAGGCGATCTGGTCCGCGAGGGAGTGTTGCCGGACGTACAACTGGGTAGCGGTCCGGAATCTGCAGACGAATCGGTCGGACGGGGGCGCGACAGCAAACTGCCGAGCAGCGACGCCATTCGTGAGGCCGTGCAAAGTATCGCCGATCCGCAGTCCTCACTGGAGGCGAAGCTTAAGAGCGCTGATGAAATGGCCAGACTCGGACAGAACTCATTTCTCGTTCCTGACGGCAGGCGCTACGACGTCAGCACCAAGGAGATTGGCGGCCGGATATTGGTCAGCATTCATACTATGGACGATCAAGGGAATTCCCATGCGGTACTCAGAGGAATCATCGAACGCAAAGGCGAGGTCTCGAAGCAGTTAGATGCAAACGGAAAAGCGGTGCCTTATGAGACAGGATGGGCCAGTGAGAATTTAAAGGACAGTCCCCTTGTGGGCTCAAAGGAGAAAACTGAAGTAAGACCTGCAAGCTCAGAACGCACTGAACTCAACAAGACACTAACCGAAAAACGCATTGCGCCCCACGAACTGACCGCAGAAGAGCGACGAAAGCTCGCCAATGAGCACGGCGAGCTGGCAAGGGAACTCAAGCAAAAGCAAAACCGATACGAGCTGCTTAAGAAGACAACAGAGTTCAAGAATAAGCCTCTGGTCGACGAAATCGACCGCACAACTGAACAATTGGATAAGCTGAGTGAGAAAGATACAGAGCTTGCCCTGGACGTCGGTCGCAGAAATCAACAGGTAGCCGACAACTTAAGAGAGGCCGGCATTGGTGATGGAAAGACCTTTGATGTCGAGGATCCCGAGACATTTAAGTGCTTACGGCGTGCGGTTGCGGAGAAAAACGGCTTAGATCCAAGCAGGAGAATCAAGCTCGAACATGACATAAACGCATTGGAAAAAGCCAATTCCGTCGCTAAAGAACATGCAAAACAATCGGCAAAGCTCGATGAAAAGTTGCAAAAACTCATGGATAAGAAGGAGGAAAGCGAGCGACTACTGAGGGATCTCAGTAAGGAACTCAAGGACCTGCGAAGCGAACTGAGGAAAAACGAAGCGCAGCTCAAGGAAGGCAAATTTCATGAGAATCTTGCTGCAATCGACAAACTACCGAAAGAAAAACGGGAAGCGATTTACAAGGCAATGGAACAAATCGCCAAAAACGAGGGCGGTCCTCCAAATTACTTAAGCCCTGAGCAACGCCAAAACCTGGTAGTGCAAATAGCCCATCAAATCGCCCATCCGCAATCCATTACTCAGGGCAACAAGGGAACATGTGGCTTAGCGAGCACTGAGCTCGAGCTTGCCAAGAACAATCCAGACAAGTATGCAAAATACCTGGCTGATTTAGCAACAAACGGCGAGACGAAACTGCCTAATGGACGGTCTCTGAAAATTTCCGCGGACATGATTAATAGAAACGGAAAGGCGCATGACGACGCCAATCCTGAAAGAAGCCTGGCGAGCAAGATTTTCCAGACTGCTACAGCCAACCGTGTGATTGAAAACGAAGCGACCGCCAAGGGAGAGTCCGCCGGAACTTATGTCACGGAAAGGCCGGGCAGCAGATTTCCGATCGAATTGCCGGATATTGATCCAAGACGAAGCGGCAAAGATTTCAGACCAATCGAAGATACTGGAGAGCGCATTGTTTTTCCTGACGGCAGCGTCAAACACTGGGAGGGAGTGGATCACGAGGACATTGCTAAATTGACGACCGACCTCACGGGTGAAGAGTACGAGGCGAAGAAAATCATCAATGGTCGGAATTTGGACGACCCGCTAATCATGGCTCAAGCAGAAAAGGACTTCATCGAGGCGGCCAAGAAAAATGGCCTGCCGATGAAGGTCAGCATGACCATGCTAAGGGGCGATTTCACCGGGATGGACAGTGAAGGTGGACATGAATTGGTCGTGTCAAAATTAGTCGAAGGTTCTCCGGCTATGGTCTATTTTGAGAACACAGCAGGCGGCACAGATCATAGTTATCCAACGGGAAGACCTATTCCCCTCTCGACTTTGCTCAAATCCATGAGGGAAACAAGAATGTCGGACGGCAACACCCATATTGAAGGATACGCCATCTCTAAAAGAAAGTAGGATGCTCATTGTTGTCGACGAGGATGCCTACGCGTGCTGGAACGACCCAACCGATATCGCTTGACCGATCTAATAGAGCACCCAACCGATATCGCTTGACCGATCTAAATAGCGACCCAAACGATATCGTTTGACCCACTGGCTGAATCTCGTCGACCAGAAAAATCGCTCTGTTCGACCGATCGGTCTAACCCAAGCAATGCCGAACCCGGCTGGAACAACCGAAACGATATAGTTTGACCGCAAACCATTGTCGCTCTTGATGAAGCCAAGAATTGCTTTTCTTCAGTTATCCGGGGCAAGATCCGGGAATATAGAAGCGAAACCCCGCGCGGTGGATTGCAAATGAAAGTTCAGCTATTGCTAACGCTTGTTGGAGAAGATCGTCCGGGCATCGTGGCCAGCCTCACCGAAACGCTGGTGAAATATGAAGCGAACTTGGAAGATAGTCGGATGGCGATCCTTGGCGGAGAATTCGCCGCCATAATGCTTGTCACTTTGCCGGATCGGCACGTTGAATCGTTAAACAAAGCGCTCAGCCATCTCCAATCTGAGGGTTTGGCGGTTTCAGCCAAAATTACAAAGCCTTTGAGTCCAGATCGTTTTGAAGGATATTCCCTTCAGGAACTCTCCGTCAGCGGAGCTGACCATGAGGGGATTGTGTATAAGGTTTCACAGTTTCTAAGGGACCGCTCAGTCAATATTGAATCGATGGAGACGGACGTCATACCGGCACCGGTAACTGGATCGCCTCTGTTCAGGATGAAGGCGACCATTTTGGTGCCCGCTTCGGTGACGTCGGCAGAGTTAAACAGACAGCTTTCGGCAATCGGCGAGGAAGAATCAGTCGAAATCTCCGTAACACCTGCGGTCAAAGAGCAGGTTGGAGCAGGCCAAAAGACATAGAAAATGCCCAATCTGGCAAACTTAATCTAGGATTAACGCCATTGCAGCGCGATCCATTCTGAAGTAAGAATGGAATAAAGCCCGCTGCATTGAAAAATGAAAAAACAAGCGATTCGAGCCCTTATTCTCTTATTGGTACTTGCTGGACTGGTTCTGTGCATAACCCTCTTTGTGGCGAACGCGCGCTTTAGAGCTATATGCATCGAGCGAGCGGATTACACTCTCTCGATTGCCTCAAGCATAATTGATGCCCGTCAACGATTTCCTGAAGATACACACGAAATTACGAGCATGCGTGAAGAGCATTCTGCGAACACACCAGCTCCGTTGTTCTTCATCCCAAACCCGATTCAAAACGTGCATCTCCCGCCGATTCCCTTTTTTAGCCCGTCAAAACCGCGCAAGGAGTTCAAAGTTACAAGAGGTACGGGCAAACCAGTCAAATTCTGCAAGCGAGCTCTGCATGGGGTACCCTTTTATATAACGGAAATTGACTTGAATGATCCCGAGACTTTTCTGACCATCGGGCTGGCGAATAACGCACAAAGAGCGAACAGTACCACAGTTCACAATGGTGACGAGCCATTCGATGCATTGCTGAAACGCAATCCCGGTGCCGTTGTTGTAAACGGCACTTTCTTCAGCAAAGACCAAGAAAAGAGAGTCATGGGCAACATGGTCTCCGAGGGCCGGGTTCTGAAGTACAGTGAATGGGAAAACTTCGGCACTACCTTTGGTATCAAAGCGGATAATGAACTTGAAATGATCACGGCTCGCGAAGAGGGCCAACCGCGATGGGAAGACCACTGGTTTTCTCTTACGTGCGGTCCTCGTCTGCTGATGCATGGCGAGATTTGGATCGAGCCTGTTAAGGAAGGCTTCACCGACTCACATGTCTTGACGGTTGGACCGAGATCCGCAATCGGGTTTGCTGAAAAGGGTAAAAAGATCTATCTAGTGAGCTTCTTGCACGGACTTTCACTTGAAGGCGAAGCCAAGCTCATGAAGGAAATCGGCTGTTATGAAGCAATGAACCTTGACGGCGGCGCTTCCAAAGCTCTTGCGTACAATGGCAGTGTGATCATTAAGGCAGGGCGTCCGCTGACGAATGTTCTTGTCGTTTATGACACGACTCATCCAGCGCCGGACAGCGTGGTTCACTCTTGGTTGCGTTTCCAAAACGGTGAACGCCCTCAAATGGCCAGCAGATCGTGGCAATCGATATTCGGATTTGGCAGGAACTGAACGTTGAGAGGCTGTAGAAGAGGCTGTAGAAGAGGCTTTAGGAGAGGCTTTAGCAGTCGACAAAGGTAGAACCTGAGCGTATGGGTGACTCTGCGTTGTGTTGACATTGCGATCAATGGCTCCCTGGTTCAAAACCATGAAGGGGATTCTTTCTCGCGCGAGTATGAAATAAGTGAATCGATCGCTGCGCATAATCTGAATGCGCGTTGGTATGATCATCGTTCGATCTTGATCTTGACAGCCGGCAATCTGACAGATAGAATGGCTGATCGTGAACAATTTGTCGCGAGATAATCCGATGAAAGATAAGCAACTGACATTTGAAAGCACGAGATGCTCGGACGTCTGATCAGCAGACGCGTCGTGTTAGTTGTTTGTTCTCCGAAAAGTTTAGCTATTAGCTTCCGAACATTCGATTGATGCGTACGTGATGCCATCGGATGGCGCGGAACTTTTTTCAGCATTTCTTCGCGCAAGGATGCAACATCCTGCGGCTCATCGATTTGATGGAATGCTGGGAATTCTTGTGGTCCCCCGCAAATTCCCGCAAGACGAGACCTCATAAGTTCCCTCGCCACTTCCCGCGAATGCGAGATCTCATGGAGTTATGGAATCCCTCGCAACTTGCGGCGAACGCTGAGTTCTGGCGGTTTACGGATTTGTGTTGAAGTTGATTGCCGCATAAAACGGAGGTGACAATATTACCCGGCATACCCATAGACTTGCTGCAAGCCACCAAAGGAGCACCACCCGAACGCCGAGTGGTGCTGTTTGGCGCGCTTAACATGCTACCGTATATGATGGCATTTCCTGTTGACAAATCACTTCAATTGTGTACAATGAAAATACGCTTGTACTCAAACGTGTGGAGCATACAATCGCTTGTCGCGCACGGGTTCGAATCCCGTCGAGGGCTTGTGCCCTCGTAGCTCAGAGGAAGAGCACCGAAAAGTTGCTCCTCTAACTCGTACAAAGTGTAATTGTGCGCAAGAGCATCTAGCGATGGCAAATGCGTTTGCAACCAAACGCCGTTTGTCACTGCCACGGCCACTGCATGCCTGCACCGGCAAAGTGTGGTTTGCAATCTTCGCTCTCGCGCACACGAGTTTCGAATTGGGAGGGTCTCATGATGTTCATGCTTTGGCTCTATACAGTGATTGAAACCCACATATGAAAGCTTATCCGCGCTCTAACCGAGAAAGCATACAAACGGTTTCCCCAACATGGGGTGAAGGTTCGACTCCTTTTATCCTCCGCCATATGGAGGATAAAAAATGAAGCTTCCCCAACTCGCGCGGCTGCAGTCATCATATGGTTGCGTTGCAATCATTCCCGATTCAGAGAGAGCAGGCTCCGGAGTCATACTGAGAGCCTGCTTTCCTCATGACAGAAATCCCATTGAATTGAACGCCAATTGAGCGGCCTCGACCTTTCGGTAGAGCTAGGACTGTGCGTCTTCAGTATCAGCATCTGAACTTTGACGCCGCAAAATTGGTCAAACGATATTGTTTGACCAATCATCAAGGCTGTGTTGGGAGCCATCCGCGCTGGAGCTTGAAAAGGGCGCCAGAGGGGAAGAATGTTAGCGGAGGGGTCAGGGTTGTCCAGGGACCACGAACGGCAGGCAGAAGATCTCACGCTGCGCATCCATGGCGGACGCACGAGCACTCCCGTGGTCGAGCCGCCATCCGGCTCGCCAATCGGTTTGGGCGACATTATTGATAGTCGCTACGAGGTTGTTTCCTTCTTGGGTGAAGGAGGAATGGCAACCGTTTACAAAATCAAACGCTTATTTTTCCAAGACTTTGGCGCCTTGAAAATTGCCAAGCATAAGATATCGCAGCGCACAGGGCAGCGCTTCAGAAAAGAAGCGATAGCAGCACGTGATTTGGACCATCCAAACCTCTTGCGAGTTTATGACTTCGGATTGTTGTCTGGCGACCTTCCATATTTCGTCATGGATTACATCCGGGGAGAAACTCTAGCGCAAAAGATCAAGAAAGACGGCATGCTGAGCCAGGAAGATGCGGCTACTATTCTCGATCAAGTGTGTTATGCCCTGGCATATGCTCACACAAAGGGCGTCATTCATAGGGACATTAAACCTAGCAACATCATGCTGGTTTCAGAGCCCGATGGAAAAATTTCTGCAAAAGTTGTGGACTTTGGCATCGCCAAGCTTCTTACTGAACAGGAGACTCAAGGACTCACTCAGACTGGAGAAATCTTTGGCAGCCCGCTCTACATGAGTCCAGAACAATGTCTCGGGCATCCTGTCGATCACCGATCGGATCTGTATTCATTTGGATGCACGCTATTTGAAGCGCTCACCGGCGTTCCGCCTTTTCAAAGCGACAGTGCTCTCACAACTATGTTGAAGCATCAAACGGAGCCGCCACCTTCACTGAAAGAGGTCACACTAGGGAAAGAATTTCCTCAACCACTTGAAAGTTTAGTGGCAAGATTATTGGCCAAAAATCCAGACGACCGCCCGCAGTCGTTTTCTGAAGCGCGCCTGCTGCTTCAAAAAGCTATGCAAGGCGAAGATGTCGGTCTTCAAATGTCGAAGGCGCAGATAGAAAAGCGCAAAGTAAACTTCACGCATCTGCTCATAACACTGAGCGTACTCTTGGCAATTGCAATAATTGCAACTGTAATGAGCACGCCAATGATTATGCCGACAAAGGACATACGAGCAGAATCAAGTCCTTCAGTGGATTCTCTTCCTGCCCGAGAGGCAAAAAGGAGGACAAGCTCCTTTGAATCAGGCATGATCCCCGTTGCAGAAGGCTTGCGGAGATATTCCAGAATCGAAATATCACCGAACGGCAATCGCTATCGAGTTTTTCGCTTTCCTGGCAACGCCAACCTGGGAATTTTGTATCCCTATTCCGAAGATACGAATTCACGGCACGTCAAAACTGCCAAAGGGGAAGTGTACTTTGATGCTAACCTTGAGCTTGGACTCAGAGTATTAGGCGATGGACTCTCGAACTCTGCGCTGTTGCGAGGCTTTCAACCCGAAGATTTGTGCGGGCTATCACTCCCCAAAGCTTTTGTCGAAGACAGCATCATGGCTGACATCATACATCTCAATAGGCTCAAGCAAATCGATTTGAGCTCGTCGCACATTACGGACTTTTCGCTGGCATTGATCGACCAGAAGTTCAAGCAGCTCGAAAAACTGGATGTCTCATCCACTCAGGTGACAGCAGAAGGTCTCGCCAGTATGCGGAGATTGAAGGACTTGGTCCTTCTGCGCGCAGGCGGGATACTGGAAAATGGCAAGATTGTTCCGGTCCTCAGGAAATCAAAGCGATTACGTTATCTGTCAATGCACAATTCCGGTCTGACCGATGAGGACCTGAGGTCGCTTTCGAACATAAAGACTCTTTCGGTGTTATTCATCAGCAGACATCGCAAAATTACCGACAAAGGCATTGGTTATCTAGTGGCCCTGAAAAATCTCACGAAGTTGGACGTGGCACTATGCCATGTTACGCCAAGGTCGATATTACACTTTGAACGCATGCCCCACCTGCGCCAACTTACTCTTAGTCTTGACGGCTGGTCGGATGCAGACAAAATGCGCCTGAATGAGGTTGCAAAAAGGGCTGGCTTTGAATTACGAGTTAAAGGCGGCTTCCAGGCATTTGACTGAACATCAATGCAAGACGTGCATGGACCCCGCATTTCGATTGCTCAATTTAGAGCATGGAAAGAATAAAACTCGCTTGAACTCGATGTCGTCGAATAAATTCATTTGAACCCAGCAGCGCTGTCCTTCACTGGTAAAACAAACGCCCCTCAGCCAAGCAGTGTTGGCGGTAGCCTGTTGACAAACCTATTGTCCGTCATCAAGCAGAGAGCGAAGCTGATGTTCTTCGGGACGGACCATGGCTCTGCCGTCCACTTCCACAACAGGTACTAGCTTTTGGTGTGTCAGCGCGAACATTTTCCGGCGCGCACCAAAATCTGCCGCGACATCGCGTTCTTCGAAATCGATCCCATTGCTGTTGAGCCAAGTCCGGGCATTTGAGCAAAGGGGGCAATTTGGAACGACGTAGAGAACGACTTTCTTTTCGGCTGATGCCATGCCGATCTCCTCCTCAATCAGCTTCTTTGGCGAGCATAACACGTACTGACGCGCCCCACTCAAACTCTGTCCCACAATGCATCAGTGGGTAACAAAGCGATCGGAGCAGTCCAGTTTCGAACCTCATGAATATATTCAACCGATATCGTTTCAGCGGCTGACTAAATAGCTGCCGCTCATACGATATCGTTTCAGCATACTCGACCTGGCAGATCGAACGATGCCAAAACTTTCGTTTGTGATGGATGACAAACATCGCCTGTTTCTATCAAAGAGACGCGGCTAAGTTGAAGCTCGCCAATCTCTTTTTGCTTATAGCGTTGCACATATGCTCTGAAAGCTTCATTCGGCTCAGTCCGGAACCGGCAAAACGTTATATTGCCGATGATAGCGTCATCTGACACATACTCTTTATCATCAGGTAGCCCTGCGTCTGCAAGATAAGTGCGCAGCATTCTGATCATCGCAGCGACGTCTTCACCAAAAAACACACATACGCTCAAGCTAGTAGGCAACTCGAGAATGCGCGCGACTCTTAAATTGACCGAATGAAATTGAGGAACCACCACTGCAAGGACACGCTTCGCGGTTTCAACATTGTCATCAGAGTAAGATCGCGGTGCACTGGTCACGCGAATATTCTGAACTGTCATGTGCAGAGACTCGATTGGATAATAGTATTGTCGCGGATCCTGAACTCGTAGAGACTCACCAATCTCGATGATTTTGCCTGCGATGTCACCGCCGACAAACTGCACACACGTGAGGCAACGTCTCTCATCCGAGACATAGTCATCACGCATCGGAACAATTGTGGAGAGCTTCTTTCCCGCGCCATTCTCCAGCGCGTGAATGATCTCCAATTGCTTGCGCGCATAGGTCTGCAGCATGCGTTCATTGTTCTACGAGCAGCACACTCATTTTCCAAATGACAATACTTTCTGAGTTGCTTTTTAATCTGCCTATTTGTCGCCTTTGTCTTTTTCGGGTTTCTTCTCGTTGCGCTCTTTGTCTTCTTTGGGCGGCTCAGGTTTGGGCTCGCATTCCTTTTTATCTTCTTTCGGCCGCTCCGGCTTAGGCTCGCCGTCCTTTTTGTCTTCTTTGGGCGGCTCTGGTTTAGGCTCGCCGTCCTTTTTATCTTCTTTGGGCCGCTCCGGCTTGGGCTCGCCGTCTTTTTTGTCTTCTTTGGGCGGCTCAGGTTTGGGCTCACTTGGCTTCTTATCTTCTTTTGGTCGCTCCGGCGGAGGGCACGGCTTCGGCGGCTCCGGCTTAGGTGGAGACGGTTTCGGCGGCTCCGGCTTAGGTGGACACGGTTTCGGCGGCTCCGGCTTAGGTGGAGACGGTTTCGGCG
>DATNRC010000028.1:0-8460 GCA_036703705.1 Candidatus Obscuribacterales bacterium | reverse complement strand
CGCTACAATTTTTGCTCGACTGTATTTCCGTTCGCTGGCTCTTCACCACGCGGAACGAAAAGGTAGAGCATGAGCAAAACCAGCGTGGCCAGGCTCACCGCGAACTTCATATCGGGCGTGAGATCGGTGCGCGGAGAGATGAATCCTTCAATCATGCCTGCCACCAAAAGCAGAGGCACACATCCCCCGAACAACCCCCCCGCGTCCCGTGCCACCAATTTGAAAGCATCTATTCTGCTGTATCTGCCGGGAAAGAGAAGGGAGCGCCCGATAAGCAAACCGGCACCGCCGCTGATGAATATCGCGCTCAGCTCCAGAACACCATGCGGCGCCACGAATGCCAACAGTCTGTCAGCCATTCCATAGACCTTGCACAAGCCAAGAACCGTGCCGATACTCAAGCCGTTGTTGAAAAGAACAAAGGCGGTGCCCAAACCATAACTGATACCAAAAACGAACGACAGAATGCACACTCTTATGTTATTGGTAGCGATCATGCTCGATGCCGTTTGGCTATGCCCCTGTACGGAATCCGTCCACATTTGATGGTTTTCGATCATATTCCACATCTCGTCCGAGACGAGAGGATGCCCATGCGCCACTTCCAACTGGGCAAAATGGGCATCTTTTACGGTCATGGCATAGCTCATTGCTGCCGGTATCATGAAGAGGGCGAAGGCAGCGGCCACGTAAAGGATGCGGCTGCGCACCAGGCGGGGAAAAGAAATCCAGAGGAAATTGCCCAGATCGGCCCAGCGGTTTCTCGGCGTCTGGTAAACCTGGTTGTGCGCCTTGACGACAAGATTGTTGAGAAAAACCTCGATGTTCTGCCCCAGCTTCAATGCCCTTGCCCGAGACAGATCCGCCGATGTCATCCTGTAAAGACGCCCCAGCTCCTGGAGCTCGAGCCGGTCCAGCTCCTGCACGCCTTTGCTGTCAGCCCGCTTAAGGAGTGCCTCCAGCCTTTCCCATGACGGTTTTCTCGACTTAAGCCAACGTTCTACATTCATACTTCATTCGATTAACGCATAATGTAGTTCAGATATCTGATATTCATCTGACAACCACAAAAAAGATCATGTCTAATCCCGATTACTCTATCTCTACCCCCGAAAATGTGGACCTACACCTCGAGTTAGCAGGGTTAGGCAATCGCATCCTGGCTTGCCTGATCGATACGATACTCACCTACGCCATAATCGGCGCCATTGTCTTTGTCGCCTGGCTTGCTTTTCTGGCAGTGCAATATTCTCCGCTTTCCGGCAATGTCAAAGGCATTGCATACGGTTTCATCCTCATGGTAGCGATGCTTGTCGCCTTTATCGTCAACTTCGGTTACCACATCTTTTTTGAAGGAAATTGGCAGGGTCAAACGCCCGGCAAAAAAGTGGCACAAATCCGTGTGATTGAGCAGAATGGTCAACCGGTCTCCTGGCCGGCTGTGATTATCCGCAATCTGATCAGAGTCTTTGATGAGGGTGCCGTACTGATCGGCATTCTTTCCATGATCATCGACAAAAACGAACGCCGGTTCGGCGATCTGGCCGCCGGCACTCTTGTCATTCGAGAAAGAGCGCCTGAGCTTTTGACCGCAGTGCCCAAACTGGACGTCAAAACCGGCGACATGACAAGCGCAGCGCTTCTCGATGTCGGCCGCGTCTCTCCTCAGGAGTATGAGATTCTGGTGAGCTTTCTCAGAAGGCGCGGCCAAATGTCCAAATCGCAGCGCCCCCTGGTGGCAGCCAAACTGAGTAAGCACTTCGAAGAGCGCCTCGACGAGCAGGTAAGCGAGCAAGATTGCGAGCAATTTCTCGAGCGCATTTACACAGCCTATCAGTCGCGAGCAGACAATTGATCACGCTCAGCGCGTAAGACAGCAAGCCAACCGACTAAAGATTAGCGCTGGTTGATATTCTTGTATTCCAGGTTGCTGGGCCCGATGTATTCCGCGCGTGGTCGAATCAGGCGGTTGTCGGCATACTGCTCGAGCACGTGCGCGGCCCATCCTGACATTCTGCTGATGGCAAACACCGGAGTAAACAAATCGGTTGGGATGCCGAGCATGTAATACACGGAGGCAGAATAGAAGTCCACATTGGCATAGAGACCTTTCTCGCGCAGGATGAACTGCTCGATCTCGCGGGACATTTCATACCACTTCAACTCCGACTTCAGCTTGCCCAGCTGCTCCGACATCTTTCTCAGGTGCGAAGCGCGCGGGTCTTCCGTCTTATAGACGCGGTGACCGAAACCGGAGACTTTCTTGTGTTCTGAAAGCATCTTCGCCACATGCCCGGTTGCGTTTTTCGGATCTTCAATTTTAATGAGCATGTCGATCACTTCCTGATTGGCGCCGCCGTGCAGCTTGCCTTTCAGGGTGCCGATAGCTGCCACTATTGCCGAGTGAAAATCGGACAGGGTGCTTGCTGCCACTCTGGCTGCAAACGTGGAGGCGTTCAATTCGTGGTCGGCATGGAGAATGAGAGCGATATCTATTGACTTGGCACTGAGCTCATCCGGCTCCTTGCCGTTCAACATGTACAAAAAATTGCTGGCGATATTGAGATCTTCACGCGGCTTCAGCGTTTCGCGATTATTGCGTATGCGATCCCAATAGGCGACGACGGTCGGCACTTGCGCCGTCAATCGAGTGGCCTTGCGGATATTTGCTTCCCGGCCATTGTCGTTGTCATCCGGGTCATACATTGACAGAAGGGAAACCGTTGTCCTGAGCACCTCCATTGGAGACGCTTGCTTGGGGAAGCCGCGCATTGCCTTTACGACATCGTCGGGCAAGCTGCGATTCATCTTCAGCCCCTTGTCAATCGATTCGAATTCTGCCTTGTTCGGTAACTTCCCAAACCAGAGCAAGTAGACGACTTCTTCGAAGGTTGAATGCTCAGCCAAATCGTGAATGTCGTAACCCTGATAAATGAGCCGTCCTTCCTTGCCGTTTACGTCGCAAATCGTGGAAGAACCGGCTACTATGTCTTCAAGCCCTGCCTTGACCATACACAGCTCCCAAGTTGTCCTTAATTACGGCCTTTTATACACCAAATGACAACTCTTTCCGCTCGACTGTTGCTTTATTTTCCAGTTTGCTAATTGAGTAATCGCCTGAGCCATAATCAAGAATTCGCCCTCGTTAACCGGCTTGTGAGAGACCTGAAGGCTGTCGTCGACAGCGCACGCTGCGCTGCCGTGCTGCCAAAAGCAACTGACGGCCGCAGTTTTGCTGAGCCTGACAACTTTCGGCGGCAAGACGACGCGGCCAATGCAGCCGTCGTTGTCGCCGCGTTGGCCGCCCTCGGCTTTCGAAATTTGTGTCCACGCAACATCCATGACCAGTGGGCAGGCGACCTCGTTTGCTCTCTGGCAAAGACTTTTGGCCACAGGGAGTCCGTGAAGGTGGATGCGACTTCTTTTGCCTCGATTGCTTCGGCCGGCTTAGAAGCTTTCACCGGCGCGCAGCAAAACAAAGTCACTGAAAATGTCTGGCTCTCATTATCCAAGCCTCTAAACACGCTTTTTGACAACTTTGCGAAAAAACATGACCGGGGCGCTATGGCGAAGGTTTTGGCCGACCCGCTTTTTGCCGGCCGGGTTTATGAGTGTGCAGCACAAGAGGCAAAAAACCAAGCGGCAGGCGATCGCCTTGCCGGGATGGCGGAAAGGGGAAATTTGGAAAACATCAGGCGCCGTACCCAATGGTTCACCCCGCCCTGGATCGCTGACTTTCTCATTACCGAGACGATCCATTCCGAAAACGGAACGTTCATCGATCCGGCGTGCGGTGCCGGTCACCTCCTCATTCCTGCTATGCAGCGGCTTGTGGTTCTGAAAACCGCAGCGGCCAAGAAGCGAGCTGAAGCACTCGCATCAATCTTGGAAAGCCAGCTTTATGGGATTGATATCGACCCACAGATGGTTGCGCTCTCGTCGCTGGCAATTTATCTGGCATGCCGTGATCTGGCCCCGGTCATCGAATTGCCCGCCCCACATATCCTCAGCTTTACCCATGTCGATGACGGACAAGCTGAGCTCGCATGGGCCGAGGCGAGATCCGGTTCGAGCAAGGGACTGAGCCCTGGAACCAACAATGATCATCTCGCGGGCAGCTTATGGTTGGCAGTCAGTCGACAAAAGCGAAACATCGCATTGCAAAATGTGCACGGTCAAAGCGTACCGCTTTCAGTCGTGCCTGCCAATTTCGATGCCCTGGCAACGAATCCGCCGTATATGAGCCACCGGACGATGCCTGAGTTTCTCTCCCGCTTTTTGCGGCAGCATTATCCGGCAGGAACTTACGATTTGTATGCCGCCTTTATTCAGCTGTCCATGCGCCTTTTAGGAACTCGAGGACGCGCGAGCCTAATCTGCCAGCAGAGCTTTCTCTCCATTCAGCGGTATCACCGGTTGCGACAAGAGCTTTTTGACAGTGCCGATATTATTTCCATCGTCCAGCTGGGATCCGGCGCCTTTCCAGCCAGGGCAGGCGAAAAGGTCAACAACGCGATCATCACTTTTGCAAACGCAAATAAGCGAACGAACGGTAATGGAAGTAATCACAACCTAAAGTTTGCTCGCATACTGTCAAAATCAGAGAAAGAAAAAGCGCAAGAGGTGGGCATTGCGGCATTGCTGGAAAGGAAAGAGCAATCATGTCTCAATTTGGATGCTCATATTTCACGAGCACCTGTTGCGTGGTGGTGCCCTGCGGAGCTCGCCAGCCTATTTCAGAGGCACCCGCCCCTGCAAGATAAAGACAACAACATCATCATCACGAACGGCTTGTTCACATGCAACAATAAACGCTTCCTTCGCCATCACCAGGACGTCCCACCTGATGAACGAAGTGAATACGTGCCCTACGACAAGGGTGGCGGACAGAAATGGTTTCGCACCACACCTTACCTGCTGCACTGGGTAAACGGCGGCGAAAATATTCGCGACTACCGTCAGGAGCGCGGACAAGCTCGCAGCTTGCCGGGAGAGGCGTATTATTTTCAAAACGGCGTCACTTACTCTTATATAGGAACACGTGGATTTAAGGCGAGACTTCTCAGCCCTCAATCTGTATTCGATATCGCAAGCTCAGCGATTTTCAGTCGTAACCTGAGCCTCGAATACCTGCTGGGTTTTCTCAATTCTGCGCTGGTCAGATTTTTGCTCGGCGTTCTCAATCCAACGATCAACTTTCAGATCGGCGATTTGCGACGCCTGCCTTTGTGCGTTCCTTCTGCCGAGCAAGAAGCATCAGTGAGCAAGCTTGCCTCACGAGCAGTGGCCATCGCTAAGCATGTTGAATCGTTTGATCGAGATTCTCCGCGCTACTTAGGACCTGCACTCATGAGATATGGATGCGATCTTGAAAACGAAGACAACCGAAGAGCTGCCTACCAGGAGCATTCATCATTCTTGACCCGGCTCAATGCCGAAGAACAGGAAATCCAAAGGCTCATTGATGAAGAGATTTTCAATCTCTATTCCATTTCCAACAAGGCGCGAGCGATAGTTTATGACGACCCCTGGGTTACGCGAGGACACAACAACGTCTTTTCCGCGCCCTCTTTCCAGAAGTGCCTGGACGACCTTCGCGTCTGGCAATCCGATCAACATTCTTAAATAGCCGCTCCAATGAGTCACCACTCCTTATGCACAAAGGCGAATATTGTGGGAAGGGAGCGAGCAAGCTAAAAGCTTGTCGGACGGCGAGGTCCGGAAATCCGCCATCCACCTTATGCACGTCTTTGTCAGTGTTTTGAATCTCAAATCAAGCCACTACAACATCCCATTCACCGTAGCCGCCCGACAGGAACGGCGGCAAGCAATCATCTCCGAGTGCAGCTTGTGATCCGATGTCTATTTGATAGACTCGACGCTCTCAACCATGATTTTGCGCCTGGGGGCGACCATCACTTTCATCAGGGCAGGAATGACAAGAAGAGTCAATACAGTGCTGCTCACCATACCGCCCACGATCACAACGGCAAGCGGCTGCTCGAGCTCCCTTCCTGCTCCGCCCATGACAGCAAGCGGAAGCATGCCCAGAGCAGCCGTCAAGGCAGTCATAAGAACAGGCACAACGCGATCAAGAGCGCCATGGAAAATCGCCTCCTCTTCAGTTTCGCCCTGATCGGCAAGAGCATCCATGCGCGTAACCAATAAAAGGCTGTTTCTCGTCGATATGCCAAAGACGCTTATAAAGCCGATAATTGAACCAATTGTGAGAACATTGCCCGTGAGACAGACGGCAACGATACCGCCTATAGTGGCAAGAGGGAGATTGCTCAGCACAAGCAGCGTGGATTTCCAGGACGGCATTCCCTGCCTGAGAAGCAGGATTATGCCTAGGAAGGAGACGGCAGCTGAAAGAAGGAGCGCTTTCATTGCTTCCCGCTGAGCGGCATACTGGCCCGCATATACGATGTAATATCCGGGGGGCAAAACCAGCTCGCTCGACAATTTCCGCTTTGCCTCCTCCACGATTCCGACGACGTCACGTCCTTGGGCATTCGCCTGCACCACCATGCGCCGAGTGACGTTCTCCCTGATGATGGCATTCGGCCCTTCACCCATGTAAATGGCGGCCACTTGCGAAAGAGGTATGCGCACCCCTGAAGGCGTATCAATGAGCGTAGACCTGATGAGGTCGAAATTATGCCTGGCTTCTTCATCGAGCATGATGCGCAATGAGAAAAGGCGCTGATTGTCGAGCACTTCCGAAACAATGCGGCCATTGAAAAGAGTCTGAATCGTATCGGAGAGATCGGCAGCCGTCAAACCATAACGCGCGGCATGCTGTCGGTCTATCTTAATGGTGATTTCGGGCACGACGACCAGCGCCTCGCTGCGCACATCCACCGCTCCTTCGATGGTTTTCATAATCGCCACGGCTTTAGAAGCCAGATTTCTCAGCATTTCCAGATCGGGGCCGAATATCTTAATCGCTATGTCGGCTCTCGTTCCGCCGGAAAGAACGTCATCCATGCGGTGTGAAATAAACGATCCCATATCGAAAGCCACGCCAGGCAACTCGCTCAGATGCTCGCGAATATCAGCAAGTATCTCTTGCAACGGGCGATTTGTTTCCTTGAGCATGGCATCAAATTCCGAGAAATTGGAACCACCGACATCATCGTCGAGCTCGGCTCGCCCTGCCCTTTGCCCGATGGTTATCACCTCCGGATGCTCCTTCAGTTTCCTTTCCACGGCAATCCCCATGCGCGTCGTCGCTTCCAGGCTCTGCCCCGGCAAACCGGTAGAGGTAATGACGATGTTCTCTTCTCTGAACTCCGGCAAAAACGCCTGTCCCATCGTCGGAATCAGGCAAAATGCGCCCACCATCAAAAGCAAGGTAAAGGCGACCATCAAAACGGGAAGGCGAAGAACGGCCTTGAGCATGACGCCATAGACATTCCTTATCAGATGCACCGCGACAGGCTCCTTCCGCGGAATCGCGCCTTTGGAGCCAAGAAAATAAACGCAAAGCGCGGGAGTCACCGTCAAGGCGACAAGCAGACTGGCCAGCGTGGCGAGAATATACGCCATGCCCAGAGGAGCAAAGATGCGTCCTTCTACGCCGCCCAGACTGAAGACGGGAAGAAAGACCAGCGCCACAATGAAGGTCGCGTAAATTACCGATGAGCGAACTTCTCTGCAGGCGTCGAGGATCACTCTGAAAACAGGCTGCGGCTGCGCTGCCGAGCGATTTTCCCGCAATCGTCTGTAGACATTCTCCACATCAACAATTGCATCATCCACTACCTCGCCGACTGCAATCGCCAGCCCGCCAAGCGTCATCGTGTTAATGGTTCCGCCCATGCCGCGAATGACAAGGATGGCAGCCATAAGGGAAAGCGGAATTGCGGTGAGGCTGATCGCAGACGTGCGCCAGTTCATCAAGAATAAGATGAGAATGACGACGACTAAAAAACCGCCGGTGGCGATTGAGGAGACCACATTTTCAATTGAGTGCTCGATGAAAGTAGCTTGCCTGAAAATCGGCACCATGCGGACATCGTCGGGGAGCGCCCTTTTCAGCTCCTCCAGTGCCGCTTCCACTCGCCCTGTCACCTCCAGGGTGTTGACGCCGGGTTGCTTGGTGATGATTAGAACTACGCCAGGGCGCCCGTCTATGACGGCGTCACCGATCTTAAACGCGGGGCCCAGCGAAACGCGGCTTATGTGCCTGAGAAGAATCGGCACGCCGTTGCGAACCATGACCACAGAATTGGCGAGATCGCTCAGATCGGAAACACGCGTTGCACCACGAATGGTGTACTGCTGATCGGAAGTGACAAGAAAGCCCCCCGGTCCGGCCACATTAGCTTGCTGGACGGCAGCCGTCACTTCGTCGAGGGTGACGCCGAACGACTTCAGCTTCGTAGGATTAACCAGCACTTGAAATTGCTTTTGCTCGCCGCCCCAAACCAGTACACGGGACACCCCGGGCACGCC
>DATNRC010000027.1:0-5579 GCA_036703705.1 Candidatus Obscuribacterales bacterium | reverse complement strand
TACGAACCGGTCCCATCCTCGGTTCCTTCATCTTCCAGCGCACCTTCCATTTACGAACCAGTCCAGACCGTGTCTCCTACACCTCCGACGTCCACCGTCATTTATGACCCGCTCCCACCGCCCGTTCCCACACCTCCTACCTCAAGTTCTACATACGAGCCAGTCTCGACTCCGGTTCCTTCGCCCAGTTCTGGCAGCACGACATATGTGCAGTCGCCCGCCCCCGCTCCTTCCCTGGTTGCGGGAACTGACGCGCCGCCCTCGCCTCCGCCCAGCCCATTATTCACCGAAAGAAGCATCCAGGAGCCGGTGTACACTCCATCTCCCGCATACAGCTCTGCCAGCTCCGCCTCGCCGATTGAAGTTCATTCGTCACCGGTTTCGTCCACATATCGCATCACGGAGCCGGCCTACGGTCCTACATTTGCGCCTCAGCCGGCAGTCCCGGTAAATGCTGGACAAGAGCCGACAAGGTCACCATTCTCAGCGGAATACAAAGGAGCTCATTCGCCTACTGAGCTGTTATCAGCGCTGCATAATGCAGCTGATGCATGCAGGAAGGATGGCTCAAACATGGCCACCCCAGAGGCCGGAGCGCAGTCCTTTGCGCCGTCACGGAGCTCGTACCAATCCGATGCAAGCACCACACTCGGTAGCACGACATTTTCCATGGCAGCATCGACTCGCCCGCCGGTCGCAGAAATCCCAGAAAGCTCAACCTCAACAAATCTGCACACAGGGAGCAGTGTCACGCTCGGGCGAGCTTTCCATCCACAAAGCACGCATGAAGACATTCAACATGAGCACCTCGACTTCGATGTCTTCGACGCATGGCATCATGTGAGCTTGGCCGCGCCTCCAATAGAAGATAGGAAGCAGATCGACTCCGGCAAATCTGAGTCATTGCATAACACTCTCTCCCGCCAATCTGGATCCACCAACGTTTTCAGACCACTTTTCGTCCCTGTGCAAGAACAGCCACAGCCTGGCGATCAACTGCCTTTCTTTGTCACACAGCCATTCGTCCAACCATCTTACATTGACTCTCAAGTTCAAATCACACCACGATGCTTCAACACAACCTTTGTAGTTGTTCACGGCATCTTACCGCCCAGGTCCGAAGGTGGGTTGAAAACAGAGTCAGTTGTGGCGCTACGCGGCCTGCCTATAAAGCGAACACTGGGAACGCAGCCTGGTGCAATTCCGCAGGAGCAGGAGGGATTGCTCCTGGAAGGCCGCATAGTGCGGGCTTTCGGCTCTGGAGGGTCGCAAGCCAGTGGACAGTCTGCTTCCCCGACGTTGAAGACGCAACAAGACGAGGACAAAGACGAGCAAAATCAACAACAAAATCAGCAACAAAGTTCTTCGCAAGATGAAGAAGAACAAGAGGAATGCATAAATTTCGATCCAGACAAAGAGCTTCTGGTATTCGAGTCTCCGACGCAATCTCTCGCCACCAGAATCATGGGATTCAAAACGCTTGCAGATTACCGCGAAGAGGAAAGAGAAGAGGAAAGCACAAGGCGCCTGCTCTACGGCGGTGACAACAATCAGGCGAGGCGCGGCAACTGCTCATGGTGCCAGTATTATCAAGGCTCGATTTGCCCCAGATGCTGCCCTGTTCCAGGTGTGCGCGGCACCAACAGGTATGTAACTGGTGCGGAGATAGTGCTTGGGCTCATAGTTGCTTCCGCAGGTGTGGCAAAGCGTACACCAGAGCCGACCACAGCATATGCCTCCTCCGAGCAAACAGATTTTTCGCCTGATGCAGCAACGCCGGCAAGCTCCGATGCGTATGCGCCTGTAGTGGACAACGTCAAGACCACAACTGAAGAGCACGCAGCATCTGAGCCAGTTCTCGGCCGGAGATTCATCGAGAAACTGCGGAAATCCCTCGGCTCCGCTCGCCCGCAGCCTCTTCGCGCGTATGCGGTTCAGGCAGGCGACTCCTTGCCGCATATCGCCAGTCGCATCCTGGGCGACGCCAACCTGGCTTGGCTCATCGCGGACATCAATAGATTGACAATTAAAGAAACTGTCATTGAAGGAAAGAGAATTGTAGAACTCAAACGAAATCAGGTCATTCAGCTTCCGAATGCTCATCAAATTATAGACTTTTATTCCGAGCGCAAAGAGAGTGAAACAGCGGACAATCTGGTCACCATCATCGGTGAGTCTAAGTGCGCAACAGAGAAACTTGCTGCTGAGTTCGGTAAGATTATGCCCGCGCCGTCCAACACACCGCCAATTACGCCAGCCAGCGGATCGTTGGCAATGAGGACGGCAGATCGAACTGCGGCGGAGTCGATTCACCCATATCATAGTGCCGTGTCGCGAGCCATGAATTACAATGACCGCAGTTGACTGCGCGGAACCGAGTATGCCAAGAGGCGTTATCCCCGAGGAGTATCTGAGCAATCCTAAAATCGACAAAGCGATCGAGGAGATTTACGCGGACCTCGACGCATATGTGCACGAATATTTTGACGACGAGCCACAGCACTACAAAGACATCGACCTGATTGTGGTTTTGCCTCCTCTCAATTACGAGGGAACGATCACGAAGGGCATTCTGCTGTCCCAGGGCGCTGATGTACTGGTCGAACGTTATCCTGAGCTGTGCAGCTTATTTTTTGTGCTCGCATTCTCGATGTCCGCATCTTATCCGACATCATGCCGCGCCGACGGTTATCTGGTGCAGTACTCTAATCCGCACCGCGAAGCATGGTTTCGTGAGAAACATCGCGACAAAAGGCATAAGTTGCTTGTGCCCTTTGGAGACAGTCATTACGTGCATGAATATCGATATGGCTATCAGATAGCGCCAAAGGACATCGACGTTCTTGTTGTTTCGAGTCTAATCCCGCGAAAAAATATCCCGATTATTGCCGAAGCAATAAAAATCTACCGCAAAAAATACTCCAGCCCGATTCGCCTGACATTGATAGTCGGCAAAGAATTCGACCTCAACTGGAATGGCTTGAATGATTGCGAGCGGGAAGAAATCAAAAAGTTGGAGAATTTGCTCGTTCACATGTGGGACTACATTGATATAGTCCCTACCGTAACGTGGTCCGCCATGCGTACATATTACTCACGAGCGAGGGTTTGCGTGCTCGGCTCACTGATAGGTGATTCCAATAGAAGCATTAAGGAGGCAATGTGTGCAGACACTCCAGTTATCTGCTTCAAGCAATTCAATCAGTATGCGCGAGGAGAAGAACTCCCTTTTCCGTCCGGAGCGGGTGAGCTTTCTGATTTCGACGCGGAAGCTCTCGCCGACACGATACACCACGTTTTGCACAATCGGCAGGACTTCAAACCAAGACGCAGCTACCTCAGCAATTGGGGAAGAAAGAATTTTCTCAATAGGTGTGTGGATGCCATTCCATACTTCAAGAGCGCTCTGCCTGAATACGAGGAGAATGCGAGCGTTAAGAATCTTTGGATCGACTTAGCGGTGCAGAACAATTATGATTTGAGTCTCAATGATTTTGTGTACGGCGCCAATCCGCTGATTTCCTTCCGGCGTGGTTTGGATGATATCGATTCGATGCTCGGCTTCTATTTCGACCGCTTTGCACTGCGGAGACGAAGATAAGACAGCGAGCAAACATGCAAGTTGGAGGCAGGCATGCCAAAGGGCTGGTTTAGCAAGCAAAAGAAATACTTTCAGAATCCGAACATCGATCAGCCGCTAGAAAAGATCTTCATGGACCTCGATGCTTATACTCTCGAGTGCTTTGAAGACGAGCCACATATGGACGTGAATATTGATTTCACGGTTGTCCTTCCGCCGCTCAAGTATAAGGGCCGCAAGGTCAAAGGCTTGTACTGCAGCCAGGCAGTGGATGTTTTGACTAAACGCAAGCCCGATCTGCGAAAGTTGTTCAATTCAGTCGCCTACTCGATGTGGATTTCCTATCCATGGTCCGTTTTTGCAGACGCATATCTGGTGTTGTATGACAATCCTGTCCGTGATGAGTGGTTTCGCCGGATGAACCCCGGACGCGCAGACAAGATTCTATTACCATTTGGCGATCCTGATTTCACCAACGAAGAGTTCTATTGCCCAAAAAAACATCTGCCGAAAGATATTGATGTTATCGCAGTAGCCCGGCTAGATCCCGTCAAAAACCTCCCCCTGGCAGCAGAAGCTGTGAAGGTTTATCGCGAGAAATACAATCATCCGATACGCATGCTGCTGGTCGTGGGCAGAGAATTTGGCATAAACAAAAAGGAGCTTTCTGACGTTGAGAGAGAGGCGCTCAGGGAAATGGAAGCTACTCTTGTCCGAACATCGGACTACATTCAATTTATTCCTAAAGTCGACTCCTTCGTGCTCAGCGACTATTATGCTCGTTCGAAGGTTTGTATTCTTGCTTCACTGATTGAGGGGCAAAACCGAAGCATAAAAGAGGCCACAGCAGCCGGCACTCCGGCTGTGTATTTTCGCGCTTTCAATCAGTATGCACGGGGCAATGACGAAGTGCTGCCAGCAGAATCAGGACGGGCTGCGGAGTTCTCCGCAGAAGCTATGGCTGACGCCATCAAGGATGTTTACGACAATGGCGATTCAATGCGGCCGAGAGAGGGGTTTCTGAAGCGCTGGGGGAAAGACAAATTCTTCAATCGATGCATGGATTCAATCCCTTACTATCCCTCGCACATACCGGACTATGTGGCAGGAAAGGCGATGGAGAACCAATGGTTGAATGAGGCGATAATCGACAACTACAACGTCTCGTTGCGCGAATTTCTGTATAACCCCTATGTGTCCATTGCCAGACGGCTGGGCTACAATCACGTTGAGAAATTGATCGACGAATATGCATCCCGCTTTTTGAACTGAGTGTTTCATCTCAATGCATAGCTGGCACTTGACATGCCAACACGCAAGCCATAGACTGATGCTCCTTACCAGCTTAAATCCGAAAACCGAAGTTCGAACTTTCGCACCAGCCATGGTACCGCAAGTCTCAGCATTCTGGCTAGCACAGGATCGAGGCAGTGATTGCCGGAAGTCGGAGGGTTCCTCTATGCGACGCCCTATCGAAGATTTTCAAGAAGTTAAGACCGACAGCGTTTACGCAAATCTGCGCCTTAATGACGAGGCATACAAGCTCCTCGAACCTGACGCGCAAACCTACAGATTGCATGCGGAATCATCGACAGCCAATTTGCAACTCCCTGAGCTCACGCTGATGGCCGCGAATCCCGATATCCCTACGCTTCCATCCGAAAGGAATGCACGGGGCCAATTCGTAGATCGTCTTTTGCATGAAATTGAGAGATGGGAGGGGCATCCTTTGTGGATGCAGAAATACATCACAGACAAATTCGGAGTACGAAGATTTCAGGGCGGCGAAAAGGGCTGTGCAGGCGCTGTCAGCTTTCTGATCAACAAAGCTGACACTGAAAACCGATTCGAGGAAATTTGCTCTCCGCTTGTATCAGAGCTCGTCGCGCAGATGAAAGAGGCACAGTGGTCATTTGTACCTCCCGGGCAAGAGCGTCCCGGCGACGCAATCGTCGCAAAAGGTAAAAAACATATCGGACTCTATGTCGGCGACGGTCTT
>DATNRC010000026.1:0-24093 GCA_036703705.1 Candidatus Obscuribacterales bacterium | reverse complement strand
TAGCGACAGTGTGGTTACAAACCGGTGTTGCGGACCAAATGTCTTCAAGGCACCGTATGCCGTCAAAAGCTTAACTGCTGACGCGGGATTAAAGGGCACGTTTGCGGCCTGCTCAATCAGCGTCTCGCCATCCGGTGACTGAAGGAGAATGCCGATCTGCTTGTGTGAGACGAATGTCTTTTTGCGACTGCTGCGCCGGGAATGATAGCGGCGCCGTTCACGAGAAAGGCAGCGGCGAAACTTCTTTGATTTGCGGACGGAAGAATGATCTCTTCCAGACAGCCCAATGTGCGTCGCACCTGCCTCGATTCTCAGCGGTGCTACAAAGTTGAGCGCAAAAACAAGCGCTAATAGGAGCGAAACCTTATCAAGCATTTTTCGCACGGCGCCCTCGTGGAAGATGCATACAACGGCTATTTACCAAGAAGTGACCGATTTTATGTATGGACGGCAAAACTTTTCCATTGCCCATATGGTGCGGGCTTGACGACCTGTCGAGCTGCAAAGAGACGATTCGTTCCGCTGCCACCGGCTCACGGCGTGCCACGACCATGGATTTCCAGCTTGTGCTGTTAAAATGCACAGAATGCTGGACATCCTACAAGCCTGTTATTGGTACACAACAGACCGTACCACCGAGAGTCCATCACTGGCTGGTGAGATCGGTGCGGATGTTGCCATCATCGGCGCCGGTTTCACGGGGCTGTGGACTGCTTACTTTCTGAAAAGGCTCGAACCTGCGCTTGATGTCGTCGTACTCGAGCAGGGCATTGCCGGCTATGGCGCCAGCGGGCGCAATGCGGGCATGGTCTCAGAATGCATCGACCACTCGCATGACCTGGCCCAGATTCACTTCGGAAAGGAAGAGGCCAAGCGCCTGGCCCATCTTGGTTTGAAAAATATCGATGAATTGGCGGAATATGCCAAAGATTGTGATTTTGAGCGGAACGGGCAGCTGCATGTGGCGCTCACCGACGGTCAATTGCATGACTGTGAGCACGCAATGCAAGTGGCGACGGAACTGGGAGTGAAAGGCTACAGGATGTTGTCTTGCGACGAGGTTAGAACGGAGCTCAATTCGCCTTTGTATAAGGGGGGGTTGTTCACACCTGGCGGCGGTATCCTCAATCCGGTCAAGCTGGTTTGCAAACTCAAGCGAGACTGTCAGGCACAGGGTGTACGCTTTTACGACAAATCAAAAGTCGTGGCTATCGGCTCCAACACTTTGCGCACCGAGAAGGGCGTAGTCTCAGCAGAGAAGATGATTTTGGCCACCGATGCCTACAGCCATCATCTTCGCCCGCAGCTGCTCGTGATGTTTGTTCCGCTCTACGACTATATTCTTGTCAGCGACCCTCTTTCTGCCTCGCAACTCGATTCCATCGGCTGGAAAAATCGGCAGGGCGTGACCGATGGGCGAACCTTTTTCAACTATTATCGCCTTACAGCTGACAACCGCATTCTCTGGGGCACAAGCGAAGCCATGTATTATCCGCCGAACAAAGTCGACACTTCGTGCGATCATTCCGAGCATCACTACAAAGCCCTTCTCGAGAGCTTCGCGCGCCACTTCCCGCAATTGGACGGCCTGAAATTTCCTTACCGGTGGGGCGGCCCAATTGCATCGACAACGCGCCTCACACCGTTTTTCGGCACCATGAATGGTGGCCGTCTTTTGTACGGTCTTGGTTATACTGGGCACGGCATCGGCACAACACGTCTTGCTGGTTCGATACTGGCGCACATGGCTTTATCGCGCGACAGTGAGCTTCTGGAGCTGAAGATGGTGAGAAGGAAACCCTTTCCCTATCCGCCTGAGCCCCTGCGCAGGCACGCTATCAAAGCTGTAACCAAGTCCCTGCAGGACGTTGATGCCGGACACAATCCCGGCCTTCTGCTTAAGATGCTCGACGCCATGGGCATCGGCTTCTCGAGCTGATTAGATGCGCTCCGATATCTCTTGAAAGAGAATCACGCCTTCTTGATTAATTGTAGAAATTCGCATTTCGGCAATCCTGAACAAATTCCAAATAATTGCCTGAACCTTAATCGTTGCTGGCTCAGAAATCAAAATATTCCTTAGAGGAATATTTTTTGCCTGTTTTCACTGATCTTTCGCCAATTTATGTCGTATTTGACATAGAAAATTCGCATCTTTATGTCAAATGTGACAAATCGCGGGAAAACGCGCCCTCTCACATGCGCTTCGACCAACGTCCATGCTCGAGCGAGCATTCGCATCATTCCACAATCAACTTGGCCGGATATTTCTTGAAGGTGCCGGCATGTCGATTGAGCGCTTTGCTGAACACCTCGTTGTAGACGAGTTTGCGAATTATGTAGTTGTGAGTCTCTTTGGGATCCAGATACAAATTGAACAACTTGCCGTAGCTGAAGATGTTTGATACGCCGGAGAATCCTCCAATGTTCACAGTGTCATCAGATGTGGTGCTGGTTGCCATGCGGTAGAGCTTAAATTCGCCGGCCCGGATTGCTGAAAGCTGGTCCTTCAGCCAGTAATATACGAACTTTCTGTTCGAGTCTCCGCAGTCGGCAATAAGGAAGGAGCTCTGATCTATGCCGTCGATGTAACGATCTTTCGGCAGACCGGCCTCCGCACCGGCGATGGTGGCCGATGTATTGAACAGATCCGAGAGATCGAACAAGCCGTCTGAAACACGTCCGGGCTTAATTACGCCCCGCCAGTAGGCGATGCCAGGAACACGCATGCCGCCTTCGAAGGTCGCTCCCTTGGCGCTGCGAAATGGAGTGTAGCCGGCATCGGGCCATGTCTCCATTTCCGGTCCGTTGTCGGAAGTGACAAAAATCAAAGTATTGTCAAGCTGGCCTGTCTCTTCGAGAGTTTTGACAAGACGGCCGAGAATGTCGTCAACCTCAATCAAAACATCCTTATATGGATGTTTTGACGGCGATTTTCCTTTGAATTTCTCATTGGGATAGTTGTCGAAGTGGCAGCCGCGAGTGCAGTGATAAAGAAAGAAAGGTTGGTTGCTCCTGGCCATCGATTTGATGAAATCGATTGAGTAGTTTGCCCACTTCTCATCCAGCGTTGAAGCAACAGGGATTGTGATTTCTTCCAGATTCTCCAGTTGTCCGCCCTTTTTGCAATGAACAACATGCTTGTTGAAATCCGCTTTCATGACCATGGCGGTGCGCTCCGGGCTGTTCACGATTTCGGGATAGAAGTAGGGATCTCTCCATTCCGTATAAACATCCGACACGCCAAGAAAGCCGTAAAAATCGTCAAAGCCGACATTGTGCGGTTGCGATTCGGCGTTTTCACCCATATGCCATTTGCCGACGGCCTGGGTTCGATATCCGGCCTTGCTCAACAACTGAGCGAGAGTTACTTCTCCTGTCAGTCCGCCCTTCTCGCCATACATCGGAGGGCGAAGGATGCCGTGACGCATGGGCAGGCGGCCGGTCATTATCGTCGCTCTTGTCGGCGAGCATGACGGTTGAGAATAACATGAGGTCAGCATCAGTCCTTCATGGCAGAGGCGATCGATGTTGGGCGTGGGAGCACCGGTCATCACGCCGCCGCCGTAACACCCAGGATCGCCCCAGCCGACGTCGTCCATAAGGAATATGAGGATGTTCGGTTTCTTGCCGAATTTCTTCTCCAGTGCCGCGAGCTTCCCTCGTGCTTCGCCAAGTTGGGTTGGATGCTGTATCGAAGGCTCCATGTTTTCGGCAAGCGTAGCCCACGGCTGGCACAACGCATCCTCAGCAGCGGCCGGACGCACCGCAAATAAGTTACTGACAAGCAAACCCGAAAAAAGAAGGGCAACTGAAAGCCTCGATGTCGCCCTCGCCAAGATTCTTTTCCGTGCAAACTTCATTGAAACCCCCGCCTGTTAACCGCGATTGGCTTATCGTAACAGGTAAAGAGCGCTTCGTGCTCTCAAGTTGTTAAGACTTGGAGGGCGCAGTGTCCTGCACCATATATGGTGGTCCACAATGCTGTCATTCGCCTCGCGCGTGCAGTTTTTCTTCTCTCTCCAGTTCGACAGCGCCGATAGTTTTCACATCCAGAATATTGTCTTCCCTGCCTTCCCCCGTCACTATGGCGCACTGGGGCAGTGCCCGCTTCAGTTCGGCAACCTCATAGCCTGCGACCTTGTTTCCGAGCAGGTACAGTGATTTCAATTTGCGAAACTCTTTTAAGGCCGCAATCTGATCGGGGGATAATGCGCATTCGGTAAGCGACATACTCTGGAGATTGGGCAGCTTGAGCAAATTTTTCAATCCGGCGGCGCTGAAGGTGCTCTTATCCAGGTAAATGTCACGCAATGACGTGAGCCTGGATATTCTTCTCATATCATCGTCGGTCAGATTGCAGGCGCAAAGTCCGAAGCCAGTCAGACCTTTTGCCGTTTGAAGTCTGTCCAGAAGCGGTGCCACTCCCGTCAGTCCCGATGTGTAGAGATTCGTGAGCTGTTTGAGATTAGCCAATTTCGCCAGGCCTTCAGCAGATACCTTCGCCCCATCAAGGTCCAAAAAATAGAGCTTGGGAAGACGCTCCACAAACTGTAAGCCCTCATCGGTGACGTCACTTTCACGAAGCAGCAACACCCTGATACTCGACAATGTGGGGAGATAAAAGAGGGAGGCGTCGTTTACGGCGAGTCCCCTGGCCTCAAGCTGAACTATCTCGTCCGGGCGAAAGCGCTTCAAAAGAGCGGGATCTCTCAGCACCGTCGGATTAAACGCCACGCACAGTCCTTTGTTCAATGGAATGAATTGCTTCCCTTTCATCTGAAAGAGCATTTGCGGCCCGAAGAAGAAACGGTACGTGCCGAGACTGGACGACGGGAAGTGAAACTCTCTCAAGCGGCTTCCGGACAGCTTGGAAAATGGCTTGTCATCGAGTCCCCAGGCAGTTGGTGACTCCACAGATGCTTGATTCGAGCTGAACGCTTGGCTATCCATTTTCGTGTCCATCAGGCGTTCCGGCTTATGCCACTCGCAATACCAGAATGTGCCTAAGAACGTACAAACGGCTGTCATCATACAGCCAGCCACGAGGGCAGCTATTGCCTGTGCTTTAGGAATATTGGCGCCTTTATCTCCTGGACTGGGGCGGGCAGCACTGAGGCCAAGATTGCGGGAAATCTCCTCCCCCCTCTGAATTTTGCTCAAATCATGCGCTACGGCATGCAAATTCTGGTAGCGCCGCGGGGGGTCTTTCTCCAAAAGCCGCGCCACGAGTGCCTCCAATTCGGGCGGAAAGTCGCCGCCCAGAGTGGCTTGCTTGAGAGTGGACGGGACTTCGGATTGGTGTTTCATCATTGTGGACAACGCAGTGTCGCCAAGAAATGGCGGCAGTCCTGTCAGGGCCTCGAAAATGAGACAACCGAGAGAATAAATGTCAGTGCGATGATCCACGGCAATGCCCAGACATTGCTCGGGGCTCATGTACAGCGGGCTGCCGAATATTTCCCCGGTGCGCGTCAATCCCTGATTGTCGCCGTCATCTGCGTAAATGAGTTTGGCGATGCCGAAATCGACAATCTTCACGCTCGGACCGCCTGCCGCTTCTATGAGCATTATGTTGCTCGGCTTCAGATCGCGGTGTATCACCCCCTTCTCATGGGCATATCCGAGGCCGAAACATACCTGAACAAAGATTGGAATTGCTTCTGCAACCGAAAGCGGACCTTTTTCTTTCAGGCGTTTGGCAAGATTAGTTCCCGGCACAAGGTCCATGACGAAATAAGGCTGAAAGCCGTCAAGCAAATCCAATTCATGGACGCGAGTCAAATTCGGGTGATCGAGCTTGCTCATGGCTTTCGCTTCTTGTTGGAAGCGGCGCCAGGTGGTCTCTGTCACCTGGCTCGTATCGAGAGTCTTGAGCGCATACTCCTTGTCAAGCAGGCGCTGCCGGACGTGATAGACGATGCCCATCCCTCCTCGGCCGATGATTGACACCACTTCGTATCGATCGTTGATGATTTGTCCGGGAGACAACTCTTGCTGTATGGCATTGCCTCCACGCGCCATCTCAGCTTGAGCCTCAGCCGTGGGAACAGTAATACCCTGGAGATGGCTGCCCGCTCGTTTCAGCTCTTCCATGGAATACCTCAAGCCGGCAATCTTTTGTTAATCGCTAACAGTAGTGTACCCATATCAGGCAACGAAATTGTGACAGGAGATGAAAACGGCATGCAGACATGGCCTGGCAGCCACAGGCGTCAGAAAGTGTTGCCGCCATGGCGCTCAATGTAGTCCTCCACCTCCTGTTTAACATCGGGCGTGATGTCACCACTGTCCTCGTTGGCAAACTTCTGAAGGTCAAAGTTTGGGCGGTCGGCTTTGAGCCGGGCAACATCATTCGCCTTGAGCAGTCCTTGCGACACTCCCAGGCTGATAAGGGCCGGCATGCTAAGGAATGTCGCCGCCGATTTCGCGGTTATGCCGCATCCTTGCACGCGAAGCGTATGCAAGTGCTTGAGAGCAACAAGATGCTTCAAGCCTGCGTCGGTAAGCGCCGGATTATAATCAGCAGAAAGAGCTCTCAGATTAGGCAGGGTGGCGATCATCCGGAAATCTTCATCCGTCAAATTGGCGCCACCAATAACAAGCAACTTCAACTCGGTCGAGCCGCGAAGGCTCTCGAGAAGGCGTGTAGCGTCTCTCATATGTTTGCAGGACAGGGATTGAAGTTGCCCCAGTCGTTGCATTTTGCCCAGCCCATCGCCTGTGATATCAGTATCGGTGACACTGAGATATTTCAATGACGGCAGTTTGTCCACAAATTGCAGGCACTCATTTGTAACGCTGGTTTGTCCAAGTTCCAAACTGATTAATTTCTTCAATGAGGGGAGATAGAAAAGCCCCGGATCAACCAAGGACCTGTTTTTGGCGAAACTGAGAACGCTTATCTCATCGGGACGAAAACGCTTCAACAGCATAGGATCTTTGACGGCTTCGGTGTTTAAGGTCACGGATAAGGAAACTCCATCAGGGACGTCGACCCGGCCGGAAAGTGAAGAGCGTTTAGAAGGTCCCGGATAAAGAGAGTAATAGCCTAATTTCTCCGGAAAATAGAAGTGTCTTGTCCGCATTCCGTCGGGCTTCACTTGCAATCGGGAGAACGGCTCGCTGTCAGGATCATAGCTTGGCAGGACGGATTGATTGTGTGCGATGGGGCCGAAAGCATCCCTTGTGGGGGCGGCTGGACCAGACTGCGGCTTGAAATTAAGGCTGTAAAAGACTGAAGTGGAAAGAATCATCGCCAGCCCCGAAATCACGGAGCTTACGATGGCATAGCTCAGCGGCACCATCTTGCGTGAAATTGCTTTCTGCGTGCGCTCCAAATTCACGGTCAACTCTTCATGATGAGCATCCTTCTCTTGTTGAATCTTGCTCAAATCAAGGGCCAGTGCGCGCAATGATTGGTAGCGCCTGGCAGGATCTTTTTCCAGCAGCTGCGCAATCACGCGCTCCATCTCCGGCGAAAATTCCTTCCCCAGCGTCGCCTCTTTCAGGGTAGGGGGCTTCTCCGACTGATGCTTCAACATGGTCGACAGAGCGGTGTCACCAAGAAATGGGGGCAGCCCGCACAAAGCCTCGAACAATACGCATCCGACGGAGTAAATGTCGGAGCGATGGTCGACTGCAACACCGAGGCATTGCTCGGGGCTCATATAAAGAGGGCTGCCAAAAATCTCGCCCGTGCGCGTCAGCCCCTGCACTTCGCCCTCTTCGGCTCTGAGCAGTTTGGCAATGCCGAAATCGACTATTTTGACAGCCGTATTGCCGCTCGGGCCTGCTGCATCAACCAACATGATGTTGCTGGGTTTGAGATCCCGATGGACGATTCCTTTCTCATGCGCGTATGCAAGCCCAAAACATACCTGAACAAACAAGGGAATCGCCTCCTCCGGCGACAGCGGACCCTGATTCTGGATGCGCTTTGCCAAAGTCGTGCCTTCCACCAGATCCATCACCAGATAGGGCTGATTGTCTTCAAGAACATCCAGTTCGATTACACGTACCAGGTTCGGATGGTCCAACTGGCTCGCTGCTTTGGCTTCCTGCTGGAAGCGCCTCCAGGCCACATCAGTAATCTGGCTTTTATCGAGGGTCTTGAGAGCAAAATCCCTCTTAAAGGACAAATGCCGGACACGATAGACCACACCCATGCCGCCGCGCCCGAGCACCGATTCTATGCGATAGCGCTGATTTATCACTTGCCCCGGGGAGAGCTCCGGCTTGAGAAGACCAACTTCGGCCCCTGCCCGGGTTTCCGCATTCATGCCTTTGTCAGCGAACCCCAGGTGATCCCGCGCAGCCCCGTGCTCTTCTTCCATCAAATCTCCAGAGACCAAAACCCTGGCAATCCGTCACCTAGCGCATTATACCCAGGCGGGCTCCGCCTTCTTAGAAGCTCAGGAAAATCTAGCCGGTTTTCGCTGTTGTGGTCGCGATGAAGGCCGCTATTTGAACTGCCTGGCATTAAGTGCAGAAGCGATTTTAGCCGTCTTTCGGTGAGAACGTGCGCTTTGCTTTTGCTTCATCGATCGATATTCAGCTCTTCGACTGGCTTTTGTCTCTGCCACCGCGTGGGCACCTCTCACCGTTGAGACATCAACCAACAAAAGGTCGTTCGTCATGCACTGGGCGAAGACAGGAGAGAATATTTGATAAAGCGGCAATGCCGATAAGGCAATGAAAAATAGAAGACTCCCCCTGAAGCGCAATTTCATAAAGACATCTCCTGTTTGTTCTTCTTCTTTCGCCGTCAGTCAAGAGCGACGCTCTCTTGGGAAAACCAGAGAAGCCGAATTCAGTTCTTCAGAAACGTGCCGATAAGTTGATTTGCATTCCAAGAGGACTGCAAACCGCATCGATCAGCTTAATTGTATGGCCAACAGCCCATATATGATCGGCCGAATATTAGCTATTTGTTGGAGCCATGTAAAGAAGTGGCAAGCGGCGGCTTGCCGCCCCGACCGTCGTGCCACCGAATGTGGTTCCTGAAATGACCTCTTCTCATAAGATCATCCAGGTAGTACAATACACCTTGGGTGGTGGCACGAGATCTGGCGTCGATGAACGATCTGGAAATTAGGACTCTCCTCCATTGCGACCTCATTAAGCTCCGCTTGAGTGATCCTTCGACGCTTATCATCGATGAGCTGGGCATATTCGAGGGCTCATTCCGCATTGATGTGGCTGTAGTCAACGGAAGTTTGCACGGCTTCGAGATCAAAAGCGCGGGAGACAATCTCGATCGATTGCCTTCACAACAAGCCGCATACAACAAAGTTTTCGATCGTCTGACGCTCGTGGCGGATGAGCACCATGTGACGCAGGCAATGAAAATCCTGCCGCCATGGTGGGGGCTCACTGTAGCAGGCATGCGCAATGGCGTCCCCTATGTGGAAGAGCTCTGGCAGCCGCGCATGAACAATGCGGTCGATCCATATGCCCTTTGTCAGCTGCTGTGGCGGGATGAGGCTCTCAAGATTCTTGCCAGAAAGAAAATGTCCGCCGGCCTGTGGTCCAAATCAAGAAAGGTCATGTGGCGCAAGTTGGCAAAAGAATTGGAATTGGAAGAATTGAAGCTTCTTGTCAGGGAAACACTGAAGAATCGGAGTGGCTGGCGGAAATAGTCATATATCCTGCCGCACCGGCAAAGCAAAATTGCCTCAATGTCGCCGGCTGATGATGCAAAGTCGGCGCGGCATTTGTTAGCATATCGCCAGTATGGTACAGGAGCACGCCTCCGAACACATGAATGCAAAGAGATGACGGCTACGCTAAAAAACAAGACTTTGTTCATCACCGGTGCTTCGCGAGGCATCGGATTGGCCATTGCATTGCGCGCCGCGCAGGACGGGGCCAATATCACCATTGCCGCCAAGACGGTCGAACAGCACCCCAAGCTGCCCGGCACAATTTACACGGCGGCCGAGGAAGTGGAAGCTCAAGGCGGCAAAGCTCTGGCCATTCCATGCGATGTGCGTTTTGAAGAGCAAGTCATAAACGCCATAGAAAAGACCGCTGAGAAGTTTGGCGGCATAGACATCGTCGTCAATAATGCCAGCGCCATCAATCTGACAAATACGGCAAGCACGCCGATCAAGCGTTACGATCTCATGCATCAGATCAACGCGCGGGGAACGTTTCTTTGCTCGCAGCTGGCGCTGAGATTTTTGCAAGAGGCGGAAAATCCGCACATTCTCAATATGTCACCGCCGTTGAATATGAACGCCAAGTGGTTTGCGCCGTGGGTCGCCTACACGATGTCCAAATACGGCATGAGCATGTGCACTCTGGGTATGGCCGAAGAATTCAAGAAAGACGGCATCGCCGTCAACTCTTTGTGGCCGGAAAGCGCCATTGCAACGGCTGCCGTACGAAATTTGCTCGGCGGGGAGGAGGCGATAAGAGGCTGCCGCACACCAAATATAGTGGCAGATGCGGCCCATATCATATTGACCAGCCCGGCAAGAGAGTGCACGGGCAACTTCTTCATCGACGCGGATGTTCTTCGAGCGCGAGGCATCAAAGACTTGAGCCAATATGCAATCACACCGGGCGCGCAGCTGATGCGGGATTTCTTTCTCGACGATTTTTCCGCCCTGGAAAAGGTATAGCTGTCATCAGATCTGGTGCGTGAGCGCAATCTTCGAAATCTGCACTGAGTTGTTGTTCGAATCAGTGTGGAGGTTAGCGGCCACGCTGTGCATGGGAAAAGAATTGATTTCGGTCTTTGGTTCTTCGCCCATCAACTGCAGGAGATTAGCAACAGTGGTGCCGAGATTTTGTTCGTCGAAGAGAGCATCGGCAAGAGGCGTGGTGCTGAACAGCGTATAAACAATTTCATCGCCTTTGTGGCTCGGGATCATGATGCCGGGCAGGAAAAATTTGCCGGTCGTAGTTACGTTTGTGCCGCTGCTGCTTCTTTGCGGAACGACGAGAGTAGTTCCTGTGCTGAGCAATTTATCTTCTTCTTTGCTGTAAGGATAAACAACACGCAGCTGCTGCTTTTCGCTCGACGGTTTGTAGATCATATAGACATGACTGTCTTCAGTGAGCACGATCTCAAACTGCACCATATCGCCGGCTTTAAACGAGGTCTGCTCCGGCACTTTGACAAATTTTTCCGTCTCGATTCCCCGGCGCAGAACCGACAGCTGGAATGATTTTCCGGTAAGCGGTGGCGGTGCTTTCTTCAATCCTTCGACGGCGCCCTTAATCGAGCTGAAGAAGGAAGAAATCTTTTGTATCGCTGCCGGAGTTGCTTTCTCTTCCTCCTGAACCACTTCCATCGTTGATTCGACTTGCTCTTGAGCGGCAAGAACGTCCGCTTCCGATATAGCAGCAAGGGTCTCGGAAGTTTGCGTAGGAGTTGTGGGAATCAGTCCCAGGCAGGCGAGCACGGAAGCCGACGCCACACAGATTTGCGGCTCGAAGGGCCCGGCGATAGTCTGATTGGCCAGAACCCCGCAATGCGTTCCTACAACTGCTCCATCTTTGACCAGAGGGCTTCCTGCGCACTCCGGCGGCAAGGCAATTGTGTGCACATAATGCTGTTCCATGTCCTGCCAATTGACTGCGGCAATCCACCCTCTCACTATTACGGCCTGCCGCGATTCAGGATCGATGCTCAGGGCATAAATCTCGTCGCCCGCATTCATCGACGGCTCTTCAGACATGACGAGCGGAAGCGAAGAGTTGGCCTCGACCGGATCTCTTGCCTCAAGCCGTATTTGACCCGTGTCGAGCAATAGTTTCAGCGACTGCAAAATCGTGTAAGTGTCGACGCTCAGTGCGCGCCCGATGCAGGATATGGGGATTTCCGGATCGATGAGGCTGAACGTAAACGCCACCGCGTTCTGGAAATCTTCGGGGATGTTAGTGAAATCCACTTGCGGCACAAGACGCACGGCAGCCGTTATTCCCCATCCAAGATCGGTCATGAGCTGGGTTTGCTCTTCCATGCGTCTGTAGGCATCCATGAGAAGAAATGCCGTGTTCTTCGCTACAGGAGCGAAGTTGCACCAGGGAGCGGAAACCTGCGGCACAAAGTAAAAATTGAATTTCTCAATTTGGCACGTAATCAGTCTGAAGATTGCCGTCTCGTTGTAAGAATTGCGGAATTGCGCATGCGTCAGCTTGCCATCTTCCAGGAACAGCCTTGCCAGAGGGCGATTGCGTTGATCGGAGAGAACGAGCGTGCCGAAATTGCGGGCATTGACCAGAGTCTGAATCATTGACGTCAGCTCGAGTCTGCCTGCCTCACCGGAAACGATCGATTCCTCCTGCGGCGGAGGAATTGTAAGAGCGGCGTTGATTTTAGCGAGCAAATCGCGATCGATCTGGGGCATGTGCCGCGTGAGCTTCACGACAGCAATGTTTTGGCGAGAGGAAATCAAGTCATAGGACGGCGTGACAACGGCCTGCGACTGCAATCTCTTTGCCGCCCAGCGATCGAAATCAGGATGAAACTCCACCTGGCGGATCCCACAGGAATAGCCGGTTGCAGGGAAGGTAACTTGCAGTGCTTCAAGTATTGAGACGTACGGCAATACGACATGAGCGCACGTGACCCCGGCTGCATTATCAGCCATCCACATGGTGCCCAGTATTTCCTGATTTGTCCGGTCAATCAGCCAACCGAGAGAACCTATGACGTCCCCACCGGAGTTTTCCGATTGCGAATCCACCAAACCTACCTCAGCCACGACCTTGCCACAAAACCCATCCAGAGAACCAGGGAAATGCTCCTATGGCGTGAGCACATCCCATCAGACCCCACATTTGTCTATACCACATTAATCCATTCACTGTTCACTACATCATTACCTCTATAATCATGATTCTATGAACGAACTCGTAGATCGGCTCCTGACCAGGGCACCTAACGGCAACCGCTTTATGCTGGGCATTATCGGCTACCCGGGGTCCGGCAAAAGCACGCTGGCACAAAGGCTGGTGGAAAACATCAACAGACGTTTTGAGCGGCAGCCCCCGGCAGTGTTACTGCCCATGGATGGTTTCCATTTGCAAAACGACGAATTGGAGAGACGGCAACTGCTCAGCTGGAAAGGAATTCCCGAAACTTTTGACGGGCAGGGCTTCGTTGCATTGGTGAAAAAATTGAGGCAGCATCCGGACAAGCAAGCCTCGGCGCCCCTTTTCGATCGCTCGAAAGAAGCCTCAATCCCGGGCGCCATAAGCATAGAGCCAGCTCATCAGTTGCTTATCATCGAAGGCAATTACTTGCTCTATGAAAAACCGCCATGGAATGAGATTGCCGGCATCCTTGATGAAACCTGGTTTTTGGACTGCGAACTGGAGACCATAAAAGAGCGGCTTTTGCAAAGACACATCCAGTGCGGACGATCGCCGCAGCAAGCGGAAGCAAAAATGCGCTCGACAGACCTGCCCAATGCCGACTTGATCGAGCGCACAAGGAAAAGGGCCGCCTTTATTGTCTCAGCTGATTGCACTGGCTATCGCTTCGCCGAAGCAATGAGGGAGAGCCCCTGAAAGCGCGAGGACCTGAATAGAGCGCACCGGCGAATGCCGCTTTGCTGGAATAGTGAGCCGCCAGCGGGCATGCTCAGCGTCAGCCAAAGTAGTCTGCTCTAAAGCAGGCTGCCAAGCCAATTGACAAAGAGACCCCAGGAACTAAGTCCTGAGGTCTTTAAGGCAGGCATTGCCCGCCTCAGTTATCTGTCATTTGTTTGAGACCCACGCACCGGCACAAGTGACAAAGCCGACCGTACGCGGGAGTCTTGACGACTGATAACCATTGTATTCGATTTCATTTTTTCTGTAAGCTCACTGAGCACCATGGCGCAAGAAGCCTGATTGAGACAAAGTCCCAGGCGCTCGACATCTCATGAGGCGGCATCTTGACTGCAATTTCGTGTTTTTAAGCTAAGGCTTATGAACTACAATCAAAATATGACGTCCGACAGCCTTACCAATCGCAGTGAATTTGAATCCCAGGCGAGCAATCCGCTGTCCGAATCTCCGCCGGTGGCTGAGGTCGAAACGGCTGTCTCCTACCCGTCTCTTGACGATCCGAAGCTCTACATCAACCGCGAGCTCAGTCTTCTCGCCTTCCAGGGGCGAGTGCTCGAGGAGGCGCAGGATCACACGAATCCGCTTCTCGAGCGCTTTAAGTTTCTTGCCATCGTGGGCTCCAACCTGGAAGAGTTTTTCATGGTGCGCGTCGCCGGACTGAAACGACAGGTTGAAGCGGGCACCAGCTCTGTCGGTATTGACGGGCACACGCCAGCCGAGCAGCTCAAGCTCATCAGATTTGAAGTTTCGGGTTTGCTTCAAAGAGCGAGCCGAACTTTGAAAAATGATCTTTTGCCGGCTCTGCGCGAACAAGGCATAAGCATCGTCGAATCGTCCGAGCTGACGGAGGCGCAGCGCACGCGCTTGCGCGAGTACTTCCTGCGTCACATTTTTCCTGTTTTGACTCCGCTAGGCTATGATCCCGGGCATCCTTTTCCGCACATATCCAACCTCAGCCTTAACCTCGCGGTGCTCATACGCGACGCTGAAGGCGAAGAGCGATTCGCCAGAGTGAAAGTCCCCGACAGCCTGCCGCAGCTCATCAAAGTGGACGAGCCTGCTGCCATCGCCAGCAAGCAGACATCGCAACCCCGGCATCAGGCATACATGTGGTTGGACGACGTCATAAGCGCCAATCTGGACACGCTGTTTCCAGGCATGGAAATTGTCGAATCCCATCCATTCCACGTCACGCGCGACGCCGAGGTGGAAATTCAAGAATGGGAAGCCGGTGATTTGCTCGAGACGACAGAGCAAGGAATCCGCCAGAGACGCTTTGGCGATGTCGTCAGGCTGCAGGTGAACACCGGCATCCCGACAAGGATTTTGGAAATTCTGGTGGAAAACCTGGAGATTGAGCCGGCGGACATCTATTGGTCCGAGGGCAGGCTGCCGCTCAGCATGCTCAGTCATATTTGCTCTCTTGATCGTCCGGATCTCAAATACGCGCCATACCTGCCTGCCGTCCCGGCAACGCTCAATCCTGATACGGCACAGGAAGAAGATGTTTTCAGCGTCATCAGGCGCAAAGACATTCTTCTCCATCATCCCTATGATTCGTTTCAGCCGGTGGTCAATTTCGTAGCGCAGGCAGTGCGGGATCCCAACGTGCTTGCCATCAAAGTAACGCTTTATCGGGTGGGGCAGAACTCACCCATAGTCGATGCGCTATTGAGGGCGCCGGAAAGGGGCAAGCAGGTCGCCTGTCTTGTTGAGCTCAAAGCTCGCTTCGACGAAAAGAGCAACATCGAATGGGCCAAGGCGATGGAACGTCAAGGCGTCCACGTTGTCTATGGGCTTCTCGGCCTGAAAGTGCATGCGAAGCTGGCACTGGTCATTCGGCGCGAAGGCGATCGGATTCGTCGTTATGTCCATCTCGGAACGGGCAATTACAATCCTGTGACAGCGCACCTCTACACGGACTTCGGTCTCTTTACTTGCGATGAGGAGCTGGGCTCGGACGTTGCCGATCTCTTCAACTATTTGACTGGATATTCGCGCAAGAAAGATTATCTGAAACTGCTTGTGGCACCGATCAATTTGCGCGATCAGATTGAGAAATTAATCAGGCGGGAGATCGAGCACCACAGAAATGGCAAGCCCGGCCATCTAATTTTCAAAGCAAATGCGCTTGTAGACGGGAGGATTATCAAGCTTCTATATGAGGCTTCACAAGCCGGAGTGAAAGTGGATCTCATCATTCGCGGCATCTGCTGCCTCAGGCCGGGCATCAAAGACGTGAGCGAAAACATACGCGTCGTGAGCATCGTCGGCCGTTATCTGGAGCACAGCCGCATCTACTATTTTCTTAACGGCGGCGCGGAGGAGATCTACATTGGCAGCGCCGATCTCATGGAGAGAAATCTCGATCGGCGGGTGGAAGTTCTGGCGCCGATTGAAGATCCAAAAACTGCGCGCTTTATCCGAGATGAGCTGATCGAAGCTTATCTGAACGATAATACCAAAGCTCGTTTTATGCAGTCCGACGGCACCTACATCCGGCCGCCGAAATCACCGGACAGCCCGTCCCAAAACGTGCAGCAGATGTTTATGGAGCGCCGCACATTTTAGGCTGCACCGCGCTCTAAAGTTGCTGGCGCGGGAAAATCACTGCCAGAAACCGGATTTTCTTTCCACCATATCTGGTGCGCCGGCATTTTGCGTTCTTTGCAGAAATTCGCTCAATTTCTCAAAGCGCCAGAAATTGCTTTCTTGCCTTTATGCGCCGTGAATTCCTCAATCGCTCGCACGGCAAGAAAGTGCTCGTCCATGCCGCGATCTCCGTGTCCGCCTATCCATCGCAATTCTGCCAGTCCGTCTTTCTCAAAGCCGGAAAGGAGAAGATCCATCCCCACGTGATATTTCGCTGTCGTCAATGCTTGTCGTGTTCGAGCCTGTTCGTACAAATCCCTGGCCGGAATTATTTTCAGATGATAGCTCAACAGCGCGCGGGGCCAGGTATTCAGCTTTGCTTCCCGGGTGGCGCGCAAAAGTGCCGCTCGCGCCTCGGCCGTTTTGCCCAATTTTCTCAAACCCAAATGCAGGAGTGCCGCGGCATGAAGAGGTGCCGTGCCTTCCCACGAGCAGCGATCGAGAAAGACAGAGAGATCTTTCACGCCTTCTTGCGTGCGACCCAGACAAAACTGAGCTGTGCCTCTATGGAAATATGAATCCACATCACGAGGATCGAGCTTTATGAGCTGATCGTAGTTGGCGACGTTTTTTTGCTCCTCGCTCGGCAACACATGAAAAGACGTCCAATCGAAATCTTCTTTACCGGAGCCGGATCTGAAAAGTGGTGTCGGTCTATAATCGTGCATCGATTTTTCAGCAGAGATGTCCGGTTTACTCCCGGAAATATGCAGCTTGCGCATGTGCAGAGAAAGCTCAAAGTCTTCTTTAGCTTTTTTGTCGTTGCCTAATTTGGCAAAGGCAAGGGCGCGATTCGCATAGACAGTGTCCAGCTCGTAGGTAAAGGCAAGGCATTTGGTGTATTGTTTGACGGCCTTCTCGTAATCACCCATGTCATAGTAAGCCAGACCGAGATTGCACTGATCGATGGCGTCGTTGGGATTCAGCTTTATCGCTTTCAAATAATCTTCAATCGCTTTCTTATAATTCATGAGGCGGTGATTGCAGAAACCGCGCAGATGGTAGATCCAGCCCGTGCCTGGACTGACACGATCTGCCTCATTGCAATCGGCGATTGCCTCCTTGAAGCGCCCGAAAAGAATGTGGATGAGCAGGCGGCCCGTATATCCCTCAAATTGGTAGCCAGGATTGGGCACCTTCGTCAGCCTGGTCCAATACTCAAATTCTTGTGAAAACTCACCCATCTCCCCATGCAATCGGGCCAGATCGCGCAATATATAAGCATTATCCGGCTTCAATTGGAAAGCGCGCTTCAGATCCTCAATCATTTTCTGGTGGTGGCAGTATTTCCAGTTAAGCCATCCCCGGGCATAATATGCATCGGCCATTTTCGGATCGAGACGAATGGCTTCGTTGAAGTCCTCGAGCGCATCGGCATAGCGCCGACAGCCAACAAGCGACTCTGCGCGCTTCAGGTAGGCAATGGCCAATTTAGGGTTCTGTTGAATGATCTGATCGAACTTTCTGCAGGCAAGATGAAATTGGCGCCTCCGCAAACATTTGATGCCAATTTCCCAATCGTCGTTAACAGCAGCGAGTGCCAGCTGTGGAGCAAGCAGCAAAGCAAGCAATATCGAGGTTCGGGTGAGCACAGCGCTTTCCCTGCAAAAGGAGGCAACAACGATGTCTAAAGGCCTGCATTCGATTCTAGCATTCCCATCTTACAAAGCTGCCCGAGCCGATCGCACGGCGCGGATCTGCACCATGCGCCAAAACTGCACTTCGTGCTTTCAAGAGCGCTAAGGCAAGAGCTCGCCGAAAGGAAGCGTCAGCTGGCGCGGCTCTTTTGGAAGGCCCTTGCGCACGGGTTTGACAGGCTTGAAAGAAGCTTTACGCAGATTTTTGAAAAAGAGCTTCCCTCTCTGAGGACCGCACTTTCGGCAATAAAGGCCAACCAGAAGCTTGGGCCGCCTGTGGCGGCTGAACAAAGTGAGGCATCCTGCACAACGCGCTTGCCATGCGCCCTCAGGAAGAACAGCTGTGCTGTCGCAGGCCTTGGCCGTGCATCCCAAGCGAAGGCACATCTGCTTCCAGACGCTGTCGTGCCCGTGATGCACGCCTACCAGAGCATGCGCAATTTCATGCAGAATCGTATCGCGCACGTGAGCGGAAGAATTTTGCATAACATACAGAGACGACAGCTCGATGCGGCGCGGGCCTTCTTTGCAGATACCAAGGCTGCGACGATTGCGATTGAGCTTGAACGTCCATTCCGTCAAACCATGCTCTTTCATCAATTCGTTTGCCAGCCGAAAGGCATGTTCGAGATCCATCGTTGCTTCCAATGTCGCCAGGGATATCCAGGGCCAGAGCCGTTTTCATTATAGGTGCCAAGTAACGGCCGTGCCACCAAATTTAAGGCACTGCAGATGGTACCTGATGAGCAGCAAAGATTCCTTGCCATATCTCATGCATTACTGCTGAATAGCCACGGGAACGGCTTGGATGCATTTTATAGATATTCCTTGACGATATTCCTTGACGATATTCCTTGACGATATGCCTTGACGATATGCCTTGACGACAAACCCCTGATTGAGCCCTTGGCAGCCGCATATTTATGCGCTATGCTTTTCGTGCATTTTTACCAATGGCTGACAGCGCGGACGCTCAAACAACGGTCATCTTCGTGCTCCATTATTTAAAAGAGAAACTCTCTATCTACGCCGCATGCACGGCCGTTGGTTTTTGCGCATGCGCATTTGCTTCCCTTGCCCAATCGGCATTGCCTGAAAGCAAATTGTATGTTGCCGCGCCAAAGTTTGACACAGCGTTTGCGTCCTGGCCGGTAGAAGGAGGAAAGCCCGAAGCAGCCGTTCTTTCCATCCATGGATTTGGCTTGCACAAAGGGGCTTTTGACAGCTTTGCCAAAAGGCTGGCCAGAGCCGGCATTGTAACCTATGCCATCGACGTTCGCGGCTTTGGCAGTTGGACCGACACAGTTGGACCCAGGGGAGAGGTAAATTTCTATCAAACCTTGATGGACGTGCGCACCGCTCTCTACTGGGTAAAAACGATGCATCCGGGAGTGCCCATGTTTTTGCTCGGCGAATCGATGGGCGGTGCCATTGCCCTGCAAGCAACGGCGCTCTTTCCCGACAGTGTGAACGGGCTCATAGCTTCCGTGCCGGGCGATGATTTCTATGGCGAGAACAAAGCGCGTTTTAAGGTCGCCCTGGGCATGATGCTTCCCAATGCCCGCATGGACATGAGCGGGCAAGTGATTGAGCGCGCAACCAGCAAAGACTCTGTACAAAATTCCTGGAAGCAAGATCCGCAGTCGAGACTGAAATTTTCGGCCAGGGAAATTACGGCATTCAACGCCTTTATGAAGAAGAGCCACGAACTCGCCCGCTCGATCACCGAAAAGCCTGTGCTCATGTTTCAGGGCGGTCTCGATCGCCTTTCCAAGCCTGATGGCACTGTCAAGCTGTTTCGCGAACTGCCTACCGCAGACAAAGATTTAGTGGTGCTGGGCGATTCTGAGCATTTGATATTCGAAAAAGGACAATTCGACGAGCACGTAATAGAGGTCGTTTCCAGCTGGATTCACAAGCACAGCCGGAAGGCTTCACAAGCCAACACGGCAATGCCCAGGTAAGCTTTGCCCTGGTCCGAGTCTAGGCACCCAACAACTGAACTACAATTTCCCGCTCGCGCCTTCGTGTGTCGAAGTCTATGAGGATGATTTGCTGCCATGTGCCCAAGATAAGCTTTTTGTTGCAGAACGGCACCGTGATAGACGGACCCAAGAGAGAGGCACGAATGTGGGAATGCCCGTTATCGTCGCCCCAGCGTTCATGATGGTCGTAATGAGCGTTTAAAGGAGCTATGCGCTCGAATGCTTCCTTTATGTCGTTAACTAAGCCAGGCTCGTACTCAATTGTCGTGATGCCCGCCGTGGAGCCGACGACGAATATAGTTGCGATACCGCCCTCAATACGAGAATGATGGACAATTGTGGCCACCTGGCTGGTTATATCGACAACGTCCGTGTGGCCGTTCGTTGACAATTTGATCGTCTCTGAAACCACCTTCATTGCTTAATCCCACTTTGAAGGAACAGTCTTGAAACCTCTTTGAGAGTAGCTAAAAGCGCCGTGCCAGGTCAACTCAATATATCCAAACGATATCGTTTGACTGATTGCATTCCCAAGCTCGAGCAATATCGTTTGAGTGAAAAAGCCGGCAGGAACCCAACGATTTCAATCGGGCCCATGGAAGCGAAAAGAATATTGCTCCTTCAAAGTGGACTTCCCTAAGTATGCGTATGCTCATAATTGAAAGCAGCCACATAGGGCAGATGCCGGAATTGCCCTCCTGACTTGATTTTTGGGAAACCTTAAACGGGCAATCTGGGGCGCCCGCTTCTGGCACCTCGGACACGATGCCAGTCGAGAACGCTGCAGACGCCCAGACAGTAAGGATTACAGGGGACGGAACGAGCGCGGTCAGACAACACGGAGTTGCAAAGGTGGCTTGGCGGTCACCTGATGTGGTGCGTTAGTTGCCGTTTATAATAGCCGGGAAGGCAAGCGAGACAACAGTTTATAGATAGGAAAGCGAAGATTAAAGCTAGTCAAGCGGAAGATTTAACTTTCAAAAGTGTGCCGTCACATGTGGTGCGGAGTTAAGATGTTTGCTGAATTTTCGGGGGCTCGCATCGCTCCCTATTGTCCCCACACACCGTTGAGGCTCCCATTTATGGGTGTCAGTACAGGCCTTTTCTTAATTGATTACTTGCTTCGTCCCATCCTGCGTTTCAGCTTCAAGTTCTATCTAGTTGGCTTCATTCTGCTTTTTCTCGTTTACGGCTTCATCGCCTATCAAGCAATGAAATCAGCTTATCTGTCCGAACAGAACAACTGAGACCCGGCTTCTAAGAGCGGCACGTGAGCAAATTTAAACGCGAAAAGCTGCGCAGTTGTGGCTTTTCAGGCTTGGGCCTCTCTGATGTAAAGAGTTTATTCTGGAAGTCAGGCGATAGCGCTGTTTTCTGAAATAATGTCTCGGGCTGGGATGACCATTCCCAGGCGAAGTATCGGTGGGATAGGCGTGCGGCGAGCACATTTGAGCGCTGATGCGCCTTGGGACGAAGCGAACTAAAAGACATGATGCCGTTCAGGAAACTTCTCGCGCTTGCCTTGCTCTTCTTTTCATCAGTCGGATTTTTTGCCTTGGGCAGCGTACGGGCTGCTGTCAATCAGCCGGCGGCCCCATCAAGACAAGCCGATATTACGGACAAGCTGTGGATGATCCCCGGCATGACGATTGTGTTTCCCATCCAGGAAGGGTTGGACACAAGGTGGAAGAAGATTGGCGATTACAGCTTCACGACTGAAATTGAATATGCCAACGAGAGTGGCTACAGCTACAGATGGCGGATGAGCGCGCCGGCAAGGGCGAGCGGAATTCGAGCGGTGGAAGCCGTGGATGTGAAGAATTCACATAAAGTCAGTTTCTTTTATCCCTATCTGCAGACGTGCACCTTGGTGGGTTACACAAATATAGTGCGGATCTCTGATGCGCTATACTCCATCCTCAAAGCCGGCGGCACAACTGACTTCGAGCTGGACGGCCCGGACAGCCCGCTGCGATTCAACCGCGAGATTCTTCCTTTGCCGCATGAAATAAGGGGCGTCGGCGAGGAAGAAGCGGAAGTGTTCGTCAACGATCAGCCCGTGGTTGTGCGCGCCATCAAGGCAGAAACCGACAATGGCTGGCTTTACTGGATTCTCGACAATCCGCGCTTTCCCATCATGATCCGCGGCCAGGGTCCGTTTCTCTGGGACAAGGTGCAATTCAGGCATGCTTCACTCGATCGCTTGCTCAACGGCGATGAGGGAAGCTCTGAGGGCCGCCGCATCATCAAGTCCCTCGAAGACACTGGCGAAGCAACAACGCGAGCAATCCTTTTCGACTTTGACAAAGCGGTAATCAAGCCGCAATCCAAGCCGATTCTAAACGCGCTTGGCTTTTACCTCAAAAACCGGCCTTCAGTGAGGCTGGCAGTCGAAGGGCATACGTGCACTATCGGCGGATACGATTACAATATGGACCTCTCACGGCGGCGGGCCAACGCTGTGAAGGCATATCTGGTGCAATTTTGCGGCATCGATGAGGCGCGCCTGGAGCCTTTTGGTTATGGTTATACGAAGCCCGTGGAATCGAATTCGACCTCCAGAGGAAGAGCGCTCAACAGGCGCGTGGTGTTCAAGAAATTGTCGCAGTAAATGCCCGTTTGACGGCGGCGGACAGCTTGCACGCACCGCTGGCGAAACTGCAACCGCTGGCGAAAGTGCATTTATAGCCAGGAAAAACCCATTACCGGAAGGTCCGCATGATTCTTTAGCCTGGCAAGGGCTCGCGCCGGAGGTCAACGCCAGTTTCTAAGAGCGCAGTGAGCAGCGTAATAGCCTGACATCCCGTGCACTCCCGAGCCGGGCGGGGTGGAGGCGGAGCAGAGATAGAGCCCGGGCACGGGTGTCGCATAAGGTATGGGTTTCACGACCGGTCGGGTGAACAATTGCCCGAGCGTCACCGCACCGCCGCTGATATCACCGCCTACATAATTGGCATTGTAATCTTCAAGAGCGGATGGAGAAAGAGCATGGCGAGCCAGTATCAGCTTTCGGAACCCCGGAGCCACGCTTTCGATCTGAGCCTCGATGCGCTCGGACATATCGAATTGGCAGGCATTAGGCAAATGGCAATAAGCCCATAATGTGTGCTTTCCTGGAGGAGCGCGGGTCGGATCGAACAAAGTCGTTTGCACGGCAAGCACATAAGGCTTTTCCGGCGGCTCGCCGGACCAGGCCTGACGTTCAGATTTGGCGATTTCCTCGAGCGTGCCGCCGATGTGGATCGTGGCTGCTCTTTCAACCAGAGGAGATTTCCAGGGCACAGGCCCGGCAAGGGCGTAGTCCAGCTTGAAACAGGCCACGCCGTGACGGAATCTTTCCATTTTGCGCTTGTATCCTTCAGGAAGAAGGTGCTTGCCCATGGCCAGCAATTGCCTGGGAGTGACATCGCAGAGGATGAGCCTGGACTTGGGCAATTCATCAAGCGAGGTCACCCGGCAGCCGAGTATGATCTCGCCACCAAGGGCGGTGAAATGGGCAAGCAGGGCATCACTCAGTTTTTGCGAGCCGCCCGCCGGCATCGGCCATCCCACGGCATGCGCGCTCAGCGCAAGGACAAGGCCGAAGGAGGCGGAAGCCGGGTCTTCCAGGCGAAGCCCGGAATGAGCGGCAATGCCTGCAAACAGTCCACGAGCCCCGGGCGTGCTGAAATAATTGTGCGCAAGCATGCCTGCCGGTTGCACTGCCCTCAAACCGAATTTCATTGCTTGAAGAGGGTATGCCATCAGCTTAAGCGGCGAAAGCAAGAGCCGGCACAATTCGTCCCAATCAGGCAGGAGTTCTCCCACGAGCTTCAGATAAGCTCTCTCATCAGCACCAAGCCTTGACGCGGTTGCCTCTACCGATCGCTCTACAAGCAAGGCATGTCCATCCGCGAACGGATGAGCGATCGGTGCTTGAGGGTGAATCCACCTCAATCCGTATTTATCGAGTGGCAGGGTGCGAAAGAAAGGTGAGCCAATGCCAAGGGGATGAATGGCAGAACACACATCATGCACGAAGCCGGGCAGCGTCAGCTCCATGGAACGGCAGCCACCACCCGCGGTTTGTTTTGCTTCTACAATCAGAACGGAGAGCCCTTCGGCAGCCAGCACGATGGCGGCAGCCACTCCATTGGGCCCGGAGCCGATAACAATTGCGTCGTAAGAGGCGAGCCTGCACTTCTCTTTTATGCTTTCGCCACTCACTTGTTTCTCATTCCATGCCGAAGAAGCCTTTCAGCTTCTCCGCC
>DATNRC010000025.1:0-20159 GCA_036703705.1 Candidatus Obscuribacterales bacterium | reverse complement strand
CTAGTGTCCTGAATCTTTAATCTCTTTTGGTATTGGCTAAACGCCTTGATATGGTATCATATACGGTATCACATGGAGGGATTGTTGTGCGCGTTGCTCGAAAAATTGATATAACGGATGACGAGAGGAAACAACTACTGATATGGTCTCGCGGACGGACTACACCGGCTCGGCTCGTTACGCGTGCGCAGATCGTATTGTTGTCCGCCGAAGGATTTCAGAACCAAGAGATCGCTGAGCAACTGGGTGTGTCCGAACCTACTGTGCGGATGTGGCGCGGACGATTCGCCTTGGAAGGGCTCGATGGCATTAAAACCGATGCGCCTCGTCCCGGCCGCCCAAGGACGATCAAAGAGTCCCAGGTCAGCCAAATTGTGGAGGACACAATGCGGTCTCGCCCTGAGAATGCCACGCACTGGTCAACACGGGAGATGGCGAGGAAGCATGGTGTTAGCCAATCGACGGTCGTCAGAATCTGGCAAAATCATGAATTGAAGCCGCATCTGATTGAGACCTTCAAGTTCAGCAACGATCCCAAGTTCACCGAGAAACTGCGGGATGTCGTGGGACTGTACATGGACCCACCCGAAAAGGCAATCGTATTGTCAGTCGATGAGAAGAGCCAAATTCAAGCTCTTGATCGTACCCAGCTTCAGCTACCACTGCGGCCTGGCATTCCTGCCAGGCAAACACATGACTACAAGCGTCATGGAACGACAACGTTGTTCGCGGCATTGAACATGTTGGACGGCACCGTGATCGGACAGTGTCTGCCCAGGCATCGCAACGACGAGTTCTTGAAATTCCTCAAGCTGATAGACAAGGAGACCCCAAAGGATCTGGATCTACATGTGATTGTTGATAATTACGCGACCCACAAGCACGAGAACGTAGAAAAATGGCTCAGCAGACACAAGCGCTTTCACCTCCATTTCGTTCCAACCAGTTCTTCATGGCTAAATCTCGTTGAACGCTGGTTCGGAGAGATAACAGCAAAGGCAATCCGGCGAGGTACCTTTAAATCAGTGCCCGCGCTGATCCAATCCATTAATCAGTATGTCGACAATTACAATCGGAACCCGCACCAATTCACATGGACAGCCAGCGCCGACAAGATATTAGACAAAATCGCCAAACTGAAAGCCATTTACGGTTCAGGACACTAGCGTCTCTAGAACAAGCTGATGTCCAGCAATGGGAATATGCCGAGATGCAGCAACGAGCGATCTCTATCCTTGATTATCACTGGACTTTCTCTAACGATTGTCGTTGGAGTGGAATCGATCACCACCGGACTGGTGACAACTCTGTCAACCATAACGGGTGACTCAATGACCGTAGTCGTGGTGGCAGAAGGCAGCGTCGTGTCGAATACAAACATGTCTGCTGCGTTTGCGCCTTGAGTCGACAAACCTAAGAATCCGGCAGTGAGTCCAGATAATAGCGTTACTTTTGCTACTTTGTTCATAGGACTCCTCCTTTTTCTTACTGTAGAGTAGTGTCGGAATGCTCCAATCCAAGTCCGACGACTGTCAGCTAAACGAGTTCCGCTCAAGATTAACAAAACCTTGTCGCAGAGCGAGGTTCTTGCGATCCGAAAGCGCAAAGTCAATACCCGCAAGAGTTTTCGGAGCCTGTCATTTGCCTGAATGATTTCTGCTGTTCCGCAATACTGGATTTGTAAACATGCGCGGTCGGAAGGTCACTCACAGGATGCTCAGCCAAGAAGCCTTTTCAGCTTTCATATGAATGCGAGAAGCATGCCCGCATCTGGCGCCTGTGTATGAAAGGTCGCAGCTTGCACTCAGGACAAAAAAAGAACCGGTGTTGTAACGCTAGTTACTCGACCGGAGAACTTGAGTTCTTTTGTTTAAAGCCCAGCGTGGTTATGTAGTTTCCTACTTACCACCCTGGGGAATGGATTTCTCCATTCTTTGCTTGATAATGACCGGATAAGAAGCGAAAAGTTCCCGCCAATTTTTATGAGGCAGGAGGCCTGCTGAGCCCTGGCAGTCGAGCCAGGCCGCTGCTATTTAACGACTGCTCGCAAAACAAACGAGTGCAACAGGACGCCGAAGCTCATGGCGAGCGTGAAGCCTACGAAGAAGATTTTGAATTTCATGGATTGTAAATGCCCCATCATATGGACGGGTTACTGGACGCGCCACAGGGGAGGCTGTTCCTTCGCTATTTATATGGTATCAAATTGTTTCCCTGATGATGAAAGGGCCCCCTTTGCGTCAAAGGAGCTTTAAATCCCGACATACGCTGCAACTAATTTCGCCGCTTCGAGATCTCTTTATTGCAACCTTCAACATTGTTTTCCAGCGAGGTGCAATGACATGTCCATTACACCAGGCACTCTCAGCAAGAAAGAGGTAAGTGAATTAGTTGATGCGCTCAGGCGCCACCATTATCCAAAAGCTTCGCGGGTGTTACAGCATGCATTGCAAGATTCCCTGAAGACAAATGGGCCCGATTCGCGTCTACTGGAAGCATGCGATCATATGGCGGATTTCCTGGCTGAAGAAGAGCGTTATCAGGAAGCCGCGTCCTTGTATCGTCTCTTAATGGAGGCTAGAACAAAGGCATCCGGAGAAAGTGATCCTTCAGTCGCCACCTACCGAGAGAAGCTCATATCAGTGCTTTCAGCCACGGGCGGAATTACGCAAGCCAGCTGCGAGCGCGAAAGCAGGTCACGAAAAAAGAAACATTGACTTGCCAACACGGCTTTGTGAGGCTATGGTTGGGTCTTGTTGAAGCCTTGCTCTCAGCGCCCAAAAGCAGGAGTCATTATGCCGATTCGTGCCTTCCAGACAAGCATTGCGCGCCAGCACTCGATGCCCTTCGGCACCAGCCTCTTGGACACGGGAGAGATTCGCTTCCGGATTTGGGCACCATCTGCCAAAAAGGTGGAATTGTGTCTCTACCAGGACAACGGGAATTGTTGCTTGTTTCCCATGGAAGCGGATGACTCCCGCGAGTTCACGCACACATCAGACAGCGCGAGAATTGGCTGCCGATACCACTTCAAGATTGACGACGATCTTCTGGTTCCTGACCCGGCCTCGCGCTATCAGCCGGAGGACGTCCACGGACCGAGTGAAGTGATCGATCCTTCGCGATTCAAGTGGACGGACGGCGATTGGAAAGGTCGCCCCTGGGAAGAAGCCATCATCTATGAGCTGCACGTCGGCACCTTTTCGCCGCAAGGCACTTTTGCCGGAGTGATAGAAAAACTGCCGCATCTGGTGGAATGCGGGATCACCGCCATCGAGCTCATGCCTGTGTGCGATTTCCCGGGACGCTGCAACTGGGGATATGACGGCGTGCTTCCATTCGCGCCTGACAGTACTTACGGTACGCCCGATGATTTGAAAAGATTAGTTGAGGCGGCACACCACGCTGGTTTGATGGTGCTTCTCGATGTCGTTTACAACCATTTTGGACCGCAAGGCAACTACTTGTATGTCTACGCACGCGACTTCTTCTCTGATGCCCACAAGACGCCATGGGGATCGGCAATCAATTACGACGGGAAAAACAGCAGGAGAGTGCGAGACTTCTTCCTGCACAATGCTCTCTATTGGTTAAACGAATATCACGTCGACGGGCTTCGTCTGGATGCAGTGCATGCAATTTTCGATCGGTCGCAGCCACATATTCTCGAAGAGATTGCCGCCGCTGTTGCTTCAGGTCCCGGAGCCGAGCGTTATGTGCACCTGGTTTTGGAAAACGACGACAATATTTCGCGCTATCTGGTTCGCGATGCGGATATGAAACCGAGGTGGTACACAGCACAATGGAATGATGATTTCCACCACAGCCTGCATCTGCTGACCACCGGCGAGACGAGCGGTTATTACGCTGATTACACTGAAGAGAACTCTCCGTTCAGCACCACGGAGCATGCTGCGCGTTCTCTTGCATTCGGCTTCTCATACCAGGGACAGTGCTCGCAATATCGAGACGGCAAAGTACGCGGTGAGCCGACACAAGACTTGCCGCCGACTGCCTTTGTCCCTTTTCTTCAGAATCACGATCAGATTGGCAACCGGCCATTTGGCGAGCGCCTGAGCCGGCTCATCGACGACAGCTCCTTGAGGGCGGCAACGGCAATATTGCTCCTTGCACCGAGCCCGCCCCTCTTTTATATGGGAGATGAATTTAAGGCAGCGTCGCCGTTCTTGTATTTCTGCGATCTCGGTCCGGAGTTGGCACCGCTCGTACGCGAAGGCCGCCGCAACGAATTCGCGAAGTTTCCAGCCTTCAGAGATCCTGCCACGCGGGAGACGATTCCAGACCCCGGCGCTTATGAGACGTTCGAGAAATCCAAACTGAATTGGCAAGAGCTGACAAGCGAAAAACACAAGGAATGGTATTCCTTCTTCCGCCAGCTGATCGCCACTCGCAAAGCGGAGATAATTCCACGCGTCAAAATGATCGTCTCAGCCAGGTACCATCACTGGGACAGCGGAGCGCTCGTTGTGCGGTGGACTTTACAAGACGGCTCGGCAATTTGCCTGAGCGCCAATCTTTCTGCCCAGCCATTCTCCTTAAGCAATGCTCAAGCTGCGCAATATCGGGAATTTGTCGGCAATAGTAGAGTCATTTACGAGACCAAAGGCGTCTTTTCGTCCGCAGCCAAAGAAAACGTGCTCATGCCCTGGACGGCAGTGTGGGCAATTGAAGATCATGCCAGTTGAAGCCACTGAATCAGTTACCATAGCTCAGCCGGAGTTGACGCCGTTGCAGCTTTTAGCGGCACTGCACGGCATCGATTATCGGTGGACGAACACCGGCGGCGAATGGCGGTATGTCGATGAGGGCGCACTGACGGCCCTTTTGGCCGAGTGCGGCGTGCAAGCGGGCTCTGATGCCGAGATAAACAATGCGCTGCTTGCCAAAGCAAGCCGAGTTCTCGAGCACAGTTATGCCATTACTGCTTCTTCGACTCCCTCAACCATCTCGATTACGATTCCACCAAAAACCGCTCGCGTGCGCTTCCATATCAGCGAGGAGTTCGGATATGGGCATGATTTCGAACTGTCCAAAGAGGAGATGAATGCGGAGAGTGAAGTGCTTCAAATCGGGGGCGACATTTACCGCAAAATCAACGTAACACTGCCGGCGATATCGACCCCCGGATATCATGATCTGAGCGTCATGATTACATTTGCAGATCAGCGCTCGCACTCCGAAAGCGCTTTGTTGATAACCGCTCCCGAAAAGGCTTATCTTTGCGACGCTCTGGAAAAGGGTGAATGGCTGTGGGCGTCGTCGCTCGATCTATCTAAACTCTCGTCTCGACGCAGCTGGGGATGTGCGGACTTCACAGATCTGAAAGACATGACTACCTGGGTAAGCAGCCAGGGTGGCGGCATGCTCATGCTCGACATCATTCACGCCACCGACGCCGCAGTAAAGGCAAACGGCTTGAAATATGCTTCCGGAGCGATGTTCGTTGACCCTTTGTTTCTCGATGTGGAACACATCTCCGACTTCCATGAATGCGAAGAAATCAAGCGCAAGTTACTGTCTCCTGCGGTGCAAGAGCGCCTCGAGAGCTTTCGCGAAAATTCGATAGCGAAGCAAGACGAGACCCTGGCTGAAAAACTGCAGGCGCTTGAAGAGCTTTTCCAGCATTTTTGCCACCATCATTTGAACAGGGGATCTCAAAGAGAAGGACAATTTGCCGACTTCTGCCACCGGATGGGAGAACGGCTGACTCAATTCGCTCTTTTCTGCGCGCTGAGGGAAGCATTCGGCTCCAATTGGCTCAATTGGCCGGAATGTTACAGAAAGCGCAACAGTAAAGAAGTACAGCATTTCGCAAGAAATAACGCAGAGCGCATTCTCTTTTTCAAATATGTGCAGTGGCAAGCTGATTTGCAATTGGGCGAGGCCGGCGTTCATTGTTTCTTTCGCCATATGCCGGTTGGGCTTTGCCTTTCATACAATGGCACCCGCGCCGCCAGCGCGGCCGAAGTTTGGACCAATCCAGATGATTTCGCCACCAACGCCCGTCTTGGAGAGGCGCCATCAGACAATGGGCAGGGATCGATTAGCGCAGCGGTGCCGTTGAAGCCCGAAAGGTTGAGGCAAAGGCGCTTTGCTTCATTGATAGCGGAAATCTCCTGGTGCATGCATCACGCCGGGGCTTTAAGGATTGATCCGAATTTGTTGCGTCCTGCCCATTATTGGATCATGGAAGGCGAGAAACCCGCATCAGGCACGTTCGTCCACTTCCCGCTGGAGGAAGTGGTGGCAATTCTCAAGCTTGAGAGCCACCGTCACAAATGTGTTGTTCTTGCCGATGAATTCGTTCCCTCCAACTTCGTTTTTACCCGCTCCCTGATTAATGGCGGGCAAAGCAGCGAGACGGTTCTCACTCTCAAATCGATGCCGGCTCTCTCCGCTCTAAGCTTTGCCCAAGATCCGCATTGCAGCTTCACAGAGTACTGGCTTGGGCAAGATCTGACGCTTGCTGTTGCCGATCAGGAAATGGACAAAGAGACGCGCAACCGCCTGATCGAGCAACGAGTGCTGCAACGCATCGAAATTCTGAAGCTTCTGGAGGAAGAGAATTTGTTGCCCGAGGGGATGACAACTGATCCGGCATCGGCACAGCAAGCAGGCAGCGCCGACCTGATTGCGGCAATATACTCCCTGCTGTCCGGCGCGCCGTCTGTGATTTTAATAGTGTCAATCGAAGACATCATGAGGGCAGACGCCCAACAGCCTGCAAATGATCTTACAAAACTGAAAGAAAGCGACAACGTCAAGTCTCTCCTTGAGCGGATAAGGGACAAGCGCGGTGCATATCATCACTTCCTGCTGCAAGAAGCGGAAAACAAGACAAGAAGAGCGTGCATAATTCCCCATGCATCGTATCGCTTGCAATTCAACAAGGATTTCACCATCGCCCAGGCACGGGAGCTTATCCCATATCTGGCCAAGCTCGGCATCAGTCATGTATATGCTTCCCCGATTCTTGTCGCCAGACCCGGCAGCTTGCATGGCTATGACATCATTGACCACAAGCGCATCAATCCCGAGATTGGAACAGAAGAAGAATTCGATGCTTTCGTGTCCGAGCTGCGCGCCCACGGAATGGGTCTGATACTGGATGTAGTGCCCAATCACATGGGCATCGGCAAAGACAATCCATGGTGGACCGATGTCCTGGAGAACGGCCCTGCCTCTGAATATGCCGACTTCTTCGACATCGACTGGGCGCCCGTCAAGAAAGAACTGTACGGCAAAGTCCTGCTGCCGGTGCTGGGTGAAGCCTACGGAAAGATTCTGGAGAGCGGTCAGTTGCAGTTGCACTTCGACGAGAGTCGGGGCAAGATGTCACTCAAGTATTTCGAGCATGAATTCCCGCTCAATCCAGTGTCCTACCCTCTTGTTCTCGGTCGCCGCCTGGAAGTGCTCAGTGAGCGGCTCGGCAAAGACAGTCCTGATGTGCTCGAATACCTGAGCATACTGGCAGCCCTCGAACGCCTTCCGGGACACCTGGAGCCTGTCGGCTTCGCCGACCGCATAAGAGAAAAGGACGTGCAGCTCTCACGTCTTTCATCCCTCTGCGCGCGCAACCCGGCGATTGGTGAATTCATAGGGCAGAACGTCTCCGAATTTCACGTGCGGCCTGACGATCGACCATCGATGGAGCGTTTGCACAGTCTTCTCGAAGCACAAGCATACAGGCTTGCCTACTGGCGAGTAGCGGCCGACGAAATCAATTACCGCAGATTTTTTGACATCAACGATCTGGCGGCGTTGAGAACGGAAGACCCGAGGGTTTTTGCAGAGATCCACAATCTCATCCTCAAGTGGATCAAAGAAAAGAAAGTAGACGGGCTGAGAATCGACCACGTCGATGGATTGTTCGACCCACCCGCTTACGTCGACAATTTGCAGAAGGCCGCCGCCGAATCGCTGGGCGTCGAATACGATCGTGCCGTAGCGGCGCAGCCTGAATCGCTTCCGCTTTATGTGGTTGTGGAAAAGATCTTGCAGCCCTTTGAGCATGTGGAGGACGGCTTGGCCGTGCACGGCACGACTGGCTACGATTTCCTCAACAGCGTCAACGATCTCCTTGTAATGTCGCGAAACGAAAAGGAGTTCAATGGATTGTACGAGGAATTCCTCGGGCACACAGCAAATTACGAGCAGTGGAAGAGTCAATGCAAATCTGCCATTCTGGATGGTGCTCTCTCCAGCGAACTTAATATGCTGGCGCACCACTTGAGCAGAATCGCCGAATCCACATGGTCGTTCAGAGATTTCACCCTCACCGCCCTGCGCAATGCGCTGCGGCAGATTCTCATCGAGTTTCCCGTCTATCGCACTTACAATGCCGTCGACCGCGTACCAAAAACGGCGCGGCAGTTCATCGAGTGGGCGATTACGGTGGCAAAGCGCCACCACAGCCTTCCGCATGACTATTTGTACGACTTCGTGCGCGACGTCCTTCTCATGGAGAGATTGGAGCAACATGCCTGGACCAATTCATCGGAAAGCCCCGGTCGTCTTCAGAAAGATGTGCAGCAGTTTTCCATGAAGTTTCAACAATTCACAGGCCCCGTGATGGCAAAAAGCGTCGAGGATACTTTGTTTTACCGATACAACCGCTTCGTGGGGCTAAATGAGGTGGGAGGAGAACCAAAGCGTTTTGGAGCCAGCGCAGCCGCATTTCACCACAAGAATCTCCAGCGTCAGAAATACCGTCCGTACGAGCTCTTGTCCACTTCCACTCATGACACGAAGCGCTCTGAGGACGTGCGGGCGCGACTGGCCGTCTTGTCTGAGCTGCCGCGCACCTGGAGGAGCAAGGTTGAATTCTGGCAGCGCAACAGAATCAAAAAGACAGTCGTAAACGGCGAGCCGGCTCCGGACAATAACGACGAATACCTGATTTATCAAAGCCTAATCGGCGCCGCGCCCCTCGACCTGTCGAGCACTGAAGCAATCGACAATTTCCGTCTGCGCATTGAGCAATACATGGTGAAAGCGGCGCGGGAAGCCAAAAGACACACCAGTTGGGTCAACACCAACGAAGCCTATGAAGAGGCGCTGATTGGCTTTGTGCGCAAGCTGCTTGCCTGCTCGTCAACGAATCCCTTCCTGGAAGATTTCGTTCATTTTCACGGCATCGTTGCCAGACTCGGAGCTCTGAATGCGCTCATTCAAGCTTTTATGAAACTGACTTCTCCAGGCGTTCCAGACATATATCAGGGCTGTGAGCTCTGGGATTTCTCCCTCGTGGATCCTGACAATCGCCGCCCCGTGGACTTCGAGTCGCGCAAGCAACTCATCGAAAGGCTGGAGCCATATCTTTCATTGCTGCGCTCAGACGCCATCACCAATGGTGAGCTGCAGAAACACAAGCATTTGCTGCGCTCTTTGCAGAGCACCTGGCAGGACGGCAGAATCAAGCAATTCGTCACTGCTGCAGTTCTTGCACAACGATGGCGAAGCCCGAGCCTTTTCACAAAGGGAAATTATTATCCGCTCGATGTGTCGGGAGACAAACAACAACATGTGATCGCCTTTGCTCGCAAGCATGAAGATCAGTGGGCCGTCGTCGTAGCACCACTGGGAGTGCCGACCTTGCTGGCAGCCGATCAACCGCATGCGCACTCAAGCTCGGATTCATTGACAATAGATGCGAACATTTGGCGCGATACAACAGTTTCGCTTCCGGACCAGCTTGGCACTCAAGAATTACGCAATGTCCTGACATGGCAAACATTGCAAGGACATAAGCTGTGGGTGGCGGATCTGCTTCGCGATTTTCCCCTGGCGTTGTTGAGACCGATCGAGACGGAAGGCAAGCAATCGTAGTCGACACAACACTCTCAGCTGCGCTCGAAAATGGCAAATGCCTCTGAGCGCAAGAATTGCAAAAGGCTCAACAACGACACTTTGAGTTTCTCCGGCTGCGCGATTATCTCTTCACTGATGCGCAGGAGAGCCGTCGTCAACGCGAATGGTATCAAAATGCGCCGCAGCCCTTCGGCATCGTCAGGCACGATGCCATGTCCGCGAGCAGCGCCCAGATAGCCTTTGAGGAATGACACAGCAATCCACATCTGGCAAATCCGCGCCCAGGGAAGGAAACGCTCATAGTCGTCTGGCCGATTGTGAGTGAAGAGGTAAAAGCTGGCATATGCGGCGTCGCTGAGAGACACCAACATGCCGGCCACATCAGCAAGAGTGCTTGTTCGCCGCCAGCTGCCTCTCCCGCCATCACGCTCGGCACCGGCAAAATCCGATATAAAAAAGTCGCCACTGGCATACAGTACCGATTGCAATTTGTAGTCGCCGTGGCATCTGGCACGGATCAGCTGACAGCCCAGGGAGGACAGCTTAGCGACCGCAATTTGTGCGCGCCCCGTGTAATCGAGAAGTTCTTTTGCAAGTTTCTTCGCCTCCTCATCCCAGTCTTCGTGTTCCGAGGCAACCTGGGCAAAGGTTTCCTTCGCATCTTGCTCCAGTCGTTGAGAAAGAGCCTCCACTTCCTTCTTCGACATTGGCTTGAAATGGAATTTCTCGTCGCCATTTTCACCGGACAGAGAAATGTGCAACTCTGCCGTGCGCTTGCCGAGAACAGCAGCCTCGCGCAGGTAAATGCCCAAAAGCTCGTAGACTTCAATGGGAATATCCTGACCGACGAGGTCGAGTACGCGCTTGAGTTTCGGATCGACGATAGACAGCAAGTAGTCGTGAGTGGCTGCCCGCTCGAAAAATCTGCGAAACTCCTCCACCGTGTAGGTCCAGCCGTCACCCTGATTGGGAACGGACGATTGCAGCAAGGCAAGTGTGTACAGCTCGCCATTGTCCTTGTATTCGATCCAGCCAAGCGAGGCCGGAGTGTTTTTGAAGACTCCCCTTTCCGCCAGAAATTGCCCCACTTCGTAATCCGGGTTTATGCCTTCTTGCGGCTGCCTGAACAGCTTGACAGCGAAGCGCTGATTGTAGACCGTGACTGGTCCGGTTTCAGTTTGCACTCTCTTCAGCTGCAGCTGCCCCTCCCTAATCCGCAAATGATCCGACTTGAGACTGTGGTGCACTGCAACTTCACCGTGCTCCGCCTTCAATCGCCCGCCTTTATCCATCAGGGAGAGGAGGGATCGGTAAAAACTATCCGAGTCGGTCGCATCATATATGACACACCGCTTCATCCTGCCGTCGTACAATTCGACCAGCACCGAGTCCGGTGCCTTGCTCATCAGCCTGTCCGCCTGCTCTCGTTCGGCCATGGCAAAAAATATGGCGTACATCTCCGGAGCCGCGGACGAAAACTCAACATCAACCAGCAAGATGGCAGTCGGAGCTTCCGAGTCTGGCAGCAGGCCCCAATCTTTTATCCGTACACTTCCGATGTTTCTCGCCTTGCCGTTAAGCCATTTCTGCCTTTTCAAAAACCGCGGCATCAATTGGCCCTCCATTTTCTGCCGCAGGACTCCGCTCATCAAGACGGGCCACCCTTGAGCCAATTCCTTCACCACAAGACGCGGCGGAGCATCTTTCTTCTCGGGTTGCAATAAAGCAGACGATGTCCCTTGCGGTGACACGACCGGGATTGCTTGCCTGGCCACCCTGAGCAACAGCCAGTAAAATCCATACGGTCCGAGCGTCACCACATATGGTTCATCAGTGATCTCATGGAAAGTGCCGAGACCGAACATCTCTACCGGCGTCACACCCTTGAATGCCGACAGATCTACGGTGCCAGACTGGGGATATCGCGACAGATTGGCTGTCACCAAAACAATCTCGTCTTGATACGACCTCAAATAACACAAAATCTTCCTGTTGTCGCAGGGGATGATATCGATCTTGCCTCGTCCGAAAACTTTGCAGCTCTTCCGCAATTTGATGATTGTTCGCATCCAGTTGAGCAGCGAGGACGGATCCAACTGTTGCGCCTCAACATTGATTGATTGGTAGCCGGTGATTGGGTCCATCAATGGCGCGGAGTATAGTTTTGCAAAGAGAGCACGCGAAAATCCGGCATTGCGATCGCTGCTCCACTGCATTGGCGTCCGCACGCCGTTGCGATCGCCGAGAAAGATGTTTTCTCCCATGCCGATCTCATCGCCGTAGTAGACGATGGGTGTGCCGGGCAACGAAAACAAAAGACTGTTGAGGAGCTCGATGCGCGGCCTGCTGTAGTCGAGCAACGGAGCCAAACGTCGCCGAATACCCAGATTGATCCGCATTTGCGGATCTTGCGCATATGCCTTATACATATAATCGCGCTCGGAATCCGTCACCATTTCCAGTGTCAGCTCGTCGTGATTGCGAAGAAAAATCGCCCACTGGCACGAATCAGGAATTTCCGGCATCTGGCGCAGGATCTCTGTAATCGGATGACGATCTTCCTGATGCAGAGCCATGAAAATCCGCGGCATAAGCGGAAAGTGGAAAGCCATATGGCATTCATCACCATCACCGAAATACTGGCTGACATCCGTCGGCCACTGATTTGCTTCGGCAAGGAAAATGCGCTCCGAAAAATGCTCATCCAGCGCGCGGCGCAACTGCTTGAGCACGGCGTGTGTTTCAGGCAGGTTTTCACAATTTGTTCCTTCCCGCTCGATGAGGTATGGAATGGCATCAAGTCTTAATCCGTCAACACCCATATCGAGCCAGAAGCGCATCACCCGCAATACCGCTTTCAAAACGTTAGGATTGTCGAAATTGAGATCCGGTTGATGATGGAAAAAGCGGTGCCAATAGTAAGCCTTGGCCACCGGGTCCCAGGTCCAATTAGATGTTTCCGTATCACAAAAGATTATGCGGGCGTCTTTGTACTTTTGATCGGTATCCGACCAGACATACCAATTGCGCTTCTCGCTCCCGGCAGGGGCCCTGCGCGCTGCCTGAAACCAGGCGTGCTCATCGGAAGTATGATTGATGACCAGCTCGGTGATTACACGAATGCCGCGCTTATGAGCCTCGCTCATGAAATTGCTGAAGTCGTTGCGGTCGCCATAGACCGGATTGATATTTACATAATCGGCGATGTCGTAGCCGTCATCGCGTAACGGCGAAGGATAGAAAGGCAAGAGCCAGATGCAATCGACGCCGAGATCTTGGATGTAGTTGAGCTTCTCAATTAGCCCCGGGAAATCCCCGTAGCCGTCGGCGTTGCTGTCAAAAAATGATTTGACGTGCACCTGGTAAATAATCGCATCCTTGTACCACAGCGGATTTGAAGCAATGCCAGGCGAGTTATCGGCCATCGTCTGATTTACCAAGTGGTGGGGACAACCAATTGCCGAAGGGATATTCGATGTAGTGAGTCGGACATCAGCGGCTTGCAGCCTGTTTCCTATGTTAAACGATAATGTCTTTGCCGCTGCCTGCCATCGCCGTGCCGCCAAAGGCTTCCAGCCCTCAAGCGGCAATACAGCCACACTTCGCCTTCAATAATTTTCCTAAAGAAAATCAGTCATCGTCTGCGGTTCGCTCAATGGTGTCGTGGTTGATGAGCTTGATCAGCGCCTGACGCATTTGCTCCCACTCGTCGCCGCCCAGAGGCGCGAGAAATCTGCTTTGCTCTCTTTCCGCCAATTTCTTTGCGCGGAGAAAGACCTTTCTGCCGCGTGGCGTGAGAAAAAGCAGATTGCTTCGGCGATCCTGGGCATTGGACGTGCGGATTACCAATTCTCGCTTCTCCAGCTCATCAAGGAGATGAACGACAGTCGTGCGATCTGTTTTGTGTCCTTTGCTCAAAGCCTGCTGGGACAGGGGACCGTGAGCATCGATTATACGCAGCAAGCCAAGCTGTTGAGGGGTCAATCCCAGGGGCTGAAGAGCAGCCGAAACCCTTTCCCGAATGATGCGGGCGGCTCGGTTCAACAAAAACCCGGCACTGTCCGACATCGCATCGGGAACAGGCGGCAGCACAGGCTCTCCATTCTGACCTCGTTTGACCATCACTGAAAAACCTAATCCATAGCAATCAGCGAAGCTGAACATTACATCTAGAAAGTACCGCGGGGGCGGACGGTCAAAACGAAGGTTATTCAGTGTTAATACAAGCGGCACTCATGATGCCAAGCTCATGAGATCGTGCGGCAGGTCAAATAGAATTAGTGAATTGCTGAGCCGGCAGGCGAAAGGAATATGCGCCAGCAAAAGCGAAAGGAATATGTGCCAGCAAAAGCGAAAGGAATATGCACCAGCAAAAGCAAAATCAAAAGACGTTGGGGCCGGCGCTGGCAGCGTCAGGAATTTACCTGGCGCTGGCCGCCTTTTTCCTTTTTCGGGTTCCGGCGGTGAGCGACCCAACCGGATTTGGCGTGTTGCGCGATAAGTTGACCATTCTCGAGTCAGCGTCCTCGCCCAAGATCATCTTCGTCGGCGGCTCGAATCTCTTGTTCGGCATCGACGGCATGACGCTCTACAAGCGGCTAGGCTACGACGTCGTCAACATGGGCCTTTGCTTCAATTTCCGCTTGCCCTTCATGCTCGCCCAAATAAAAGAGCACGTGCGGCGCGGCGACATAGTCGTCATATCGCCGGAATACCAAATCATGGCGAAACCCCTCTACATTGGCGGCATTTGCGCGGACGGCAGCGACCTCTCCATGCCGTTTATCGCCATGACTGTCCACCAAAATCCGCAGCTCATACCGATGATCATCATAAGCAGCGTGCGCGAGCCGGCGCACCTGGCGCCGTTTCTGCATGAGATCTTTGTTTGCCTGCGCGCGAAAGCAAAATACATTTTCGACAACCCCGATTGCATTGCCAGCAATTCGTGGAACAGAAATCAGCCCAGGGTCTGGATTTACGATATCGACCCCTTTGGCGATCTGCGCGCGCATCTCAGGCAGCCTAATCATGGCACGCTCGGTGATGCGCTCGCCCCGCCGCCCGGCAAAAGCGATCCGCGCGCTATCGCGCTGCTCAATGATTTCAACAACTACTGCAAATCAAGAGATGCCCGCTGCTATCTCATCCCCGCGCCTCTGCCGCAAGAAATATACCAGCGCGAAAGTGCTCATTACGAGCGGTTGTGCAAAATATGGCGGGAAAAACTCAACTTTCCCGTTCTGGGCACATGCCGTCAATTTACCTACCCGCAGACGATGTTTCACCTCGCCCGCTACCACCTGCATGCAGAAGGAAGACGCTTGCGCACCGAATCCATCGCCGAGTTGCTCGCGCAGCAACTAAAAGGAGATCCTTCTTCGAAGCTGGCGGCCTCTAAACAGAGCATCAAATAGGCGCAAGCTCAGGTGTTGAATTTGGATCTGCGACCATCTGCGACAGCCGGCGGCTGCGAGAAGATAAGGTAGGGATCGATCGGCGCTCCGCCATTAAGCCTGCCATTTTCCGCCAGTCGGTTGATGGAGAAATGCAAATGGGGACAGCTTTCCGGCGCATTGCCGGTGGTTCCGACGTAGCCAATCAGCTGCCCTTTCGTGACGTAATCTCCCGCCTTCATTCCCGGCACATAGCTGTCCAGGTGCGCATAGTAGTAGACGAACTTCTCTGAGGGATCCACTTGATAGACCGTCAACCCGCCCAGGCTGTTGAAATTCATACGCGCGACTCGCCCATCTTCCACGGCAAGAACAGGAGTGCGGCGAGGCGCCATGATATCGACTGCATGGTGTGTTCGCTTGCCACCTCCCCGGCTGGCATAAAAGTGTCCCTTGAGCTTTTCGGGGTCGGCGCCGGCAATGGGCATGGCAAGCCCACGTCCTCTGAGCTCGTCAATCCATGCTTGCATGCCGCCGCGTGGCACAGCCGGTCTTATGGCGCGAGCATCCTGATAATTGTTTTTCAACAGAGAAAACGCCGCCGTAATGCGATTCTTCAGTTCTGAGGACTTGCCCTTTGGCTTTGCCTTTTCTGTAGCTGTCAGGCTTGACCCGCCAATTTGATTGAGACGAGCCGTGATACTGTCAAGCCGTGCCGTCAGCCGTGCCACACAATGATTGAGCCTCTCCACCTCTCTTGTGAGCTCAGCAATTTTGGCGCTTTGAGCCCGGAGCTGTGATGAGGCATTGATGGGCCTCATCTTTTCGCGAACATGAGATGGGACGGGTGCTTTTTCGGGGCTCTTTGCCGGCGCAGGAGAAGACCGGGTGGCGGGCTTAAGGGAGGATACCTGCAAGCGAGACGCCTGAGAAGATGCAGAGAGAGAAAGGAGAAGAATGCTGGAAAGAACAACCGAAGAAAAAAAGAACACCCTGGGTTTCAAAGCCCACCTCATCAATATATACAACGCCATCCGGGCCCGTTTTCAAGCGGGTCTGATCGGAGTCTAACAAAGTCGTCAACAGTTCGCCCGAATTGGCGACCAAAATGGGGCTTTTGTAACTCCTGGTATGCTAGTCCTATTGGCCGAGGACGGCTGCCCAAGTTTCAGGGGGCTTCGGATTATGAGCGAGCAAAGCCACGACCCAAGTGGCGGACCCGATGCAAAGCGCGACAAATCGAAGAGTGAGGAGCTCTCCAAACTCATTCTCGGTTCCATGAAGTCATTTACCGGCGAAGAAACAGTCAATTGGCTGAAAAATGTCAGCGAAAACGTGCCTAAGGGAAGCGGTTTAGCATCGGGCAAAAAGATGCATCTCAGCCAGATGTCCTGCATAGAAGCCCTTTTCGAGCACTTCCAGCGGTACGCATTGCAATTCAATCGCCAGCATCCCCGCAATCCAGAACTGCAAGTGCAAATCCTGAAATCGCAAATGGGCACCCACGGAGATGTGCTTTACCGCGTCATGTCCACTTCTGAGTGGGGGCTTGCCCTCGTTGCTGAGCCAGGCAAAATCGTTGCCGTTATCATGCGCGCCGAATTCATTCCCGATTTTTACGCCAGGCGAGCCAATTTCGCACCATTCATGGAAATGCAAGAAGCAACCGAGCTCGGGCAAACGGTTTGGTACGTCGAGGGTGACCCGGTCAGCGAAGACCTTCTTCCCGTTATCGCCAAGAAGCTATTTGCCCGGCTGATCAGAGTTGTGCGCGGCGAAGCCAGCGAGCTTGAACCGTTTTTCCTGCAACTGAAAGATTTGAGTGCTCAAGAGCGAGCGAGCTCATATGTTGAGCAAGCCATGAGCGTGCACAGTCAAACCGTAGTGGCTGTTTGCCTGGAGTTTCTCAAGCTGCTTGACGAGGAATTGGAGACGCTGTCCGCAGTCGGTGTGAAAGCAATTCAGAATGGCCAGCTTGATCTGGCTCCACAAATTTTGAAAATGACGGATAACCTGAAGAAAATGCGAGAAGGAATAGCACATGCTATTCGTGAATGGCATGCGCCGAAGCTGGAAGACGGCAAACAGCATGCAGAACATGCCGGTGAGAGCGGAGCATCCGCTGAATCGCAGCAATCAACCGGGGCACAGCATCCATCCGGCACCGTCTAGATTTCTTGCCGTTTTATGCTTCATGAATTGGGCCAGCGCGGCTTGGCGTAAAACTCAAGAGACAAGACTTCAGAACTGTGTAGTGTAGAAATGTGTACTTTCGTCACATAGTCATAGCGCTCGAAAGCACCTGCTAAGCGGGTTTTAGACTAATTCTTCTTAACAGGCCATTGACAATGCAAGAAAGCAGCCTTACTCTTCCGTTTGGAATTCTTGGCATACGAAAATCACTTCAGCTACAGGCACTATGCGATTAGTTCAGTGTGAGAGCTGCGGGCTCACGATGACGCTTGGTTTGAAAACTTGCCGCAAATGCGGCGGTCGCAAACTCATGCATTATGAGCTCAACATGCAACCCGGTTCGATTGACATGCACTTGCGAACGGCAGCAATTGCCGGGCAATACAAGAGCCGGAAGCACCCAACGCAGGCGACCAGCCTCCTTCTTGTAGGCGCCGTCTTTGGCGCCATCGTTGGCGTGACTTATTGGTTTTCAACAGCAGAAGCCGACAGTGCAAAAGATGCGTTGATTGCCATTCAATCTCGTATTCCAGGACTTCAGTGGTACTGACCGACTGTTCTGTCTGCAACGTTCACCGCCTCATAGAAAAAAATTCTGGTGCGCAGCGTTCAGTCGGCAGATTAGTAGGCATCCAAGAATCAAAACCCAGTTCGCTTGTTTCGGCAAGCGCAGGCTGCTGTCACTTTTGTTGCGATCGGTCTGCCGTCCCTCACTAAAATCCGGTCAGCTTTTTGATCGCAAATCCAATGAGTGCCAAACCAACGACTACGCCAATCGTCTTCGTGCGCTCGACTTCGTGCACTTTTCTCAGTCCCACGATGTTTAGATATACGCCATAGACGAGCGAAGCAATGCCTCCGATTGGAAACGGCCCTAATGTGAGCCAGGCGAACAACACTGTCGCTTTGCTGTACGCCAACACTCGGAATGTACCTTCAAAAGTACTTTTGCCGCCCATTTTCTTCAAAAGAAATTGAATCAGCGCCGAGGCGATCAGAACACCAAGGATGGTGCTGAATAGAGACTTGAAGAGGAGAAACGGATTGAGGAAGGCGATTGATTGCAGCAAGGAAAAGACAAATGCCGAAAGGGTGAGAAAGATTGCCGGTTGAGCCAGACCGCCTGTGTCCGGCATCTCGTCGAAGAATTTCTTCGGTGTCATCAACACCGATTTGACCTGCTGAAGGTACGCCTGGAAGAAACCCGCTTGAGCAGGCACTTCCTTCTTCTTTGCGCCACCAGCTTCAACGGGCAGCGATGATTGAGAAGAATCATCGGGATTGGTGGCATCAATTTCAGGATCTGGCATGAATTTTCAAGTTAACAATCGTCGGGGACCATTCCAGTTTAGCAATGAATCGATCAATTTACCGGATTTGACAAATTGGACCGCCTGCGCTCAACCCGCGTGAGACTCGCTAACCACGATGTCCTCATCGACTTGCTCCGGGTGGCGGCGTCCTTTGCGGCCGAAGATTCCTGTAATCGAGTCCATCAATACGTAAACAACAGGGACAATAAAAAGCGTCAGAATTGACGAGCCGATCATGCCGCCGCAAACTGCGGTTCCCAATGAGTGCCTTGCGTTGGCACCAGCACCGGTTGCAAATACGAGCGGGAGAATACCCATGACAAATGCGAATGTCGTCATCATGATCGGGCGCAGGCGAATGGTGGCGGCCCTTATCACCGCTTCCGGCGCCGGCAGCCCCGTGGCCTTCAACTGATTGGCAAACTCAACGATTAGAATTGCGTTTTTGCAGACAAGTCCAATCAGCATCACCAGACCGATCTGGCAGAAAACGTCGTTTTCCAGCCCCCTCAAATGCTGGGCCAACATGGCGCCGAACAAGGCCGTCGGAACGGAGATGAGAATGATGAGCGGATCGGTGAAACTCTCATATTGCGCGGCAAGAACCAGAAAGACAAATATGAGGCCGAGAGTGAAGAGAATGATGGCCTTCGAGCCGGACTCCAGTTGCTCGAGCGAGATGCCGGACCACTTATATGCCATACCGGCCGGCATCACTTGCTCGGCGATTCTTTCCATGGCCTGCATCGCCTGCCCGGAGCTGTAGCCGGGCGCAGCGCTGCCGTTTATCTCAGTCGAGCGAAACAGATCGTAATGCGTGATGTTCTGCGGAGCACTGATTGTTTTGAGCGTCACAAGATTCGATAGTGGTATCAGATCGCCGTTGGCCGACATCACATAGAATTGCTTGATGTCCTTCGGATTGGCGCGGTACTTGGCGTCCGCCTGCACGTATACACGATAAACGCGAGTGCCGATGTCGATGTCGTTTACATAGTATGAGCCAAGATAAGTCTGCAAGGTCGAAAAAAGATCAGTAAGCGAAACGTTGAGCGACTTTGCTCTATCCCTGTCGACATTGACGACAAGCTGGGGGCTGTTGGCGGCAAAAGTCGAGAACACACCTCTCAGCTCGGGAGTCTGGTTAGCCTTTGCGCAAATCTTCTGCGTTACCTGCGCCAATTGATCGATATCTGTTCCAGCCAGATCCTGCAACTCGAATACGAAACCGCCGAAACTTCCCAGCCCTTCGATTGCCGGAGGATTGAACGGTATCACCGTGGCTTCGGTAATTTGAGACAACGGACCGCGCAATTTGTTGATGATCGAACCCAGGTTTTGATCAGCTCTCTTTCTGTGCGACCATGGTTTCAAATTGGAGAAAAGAATGCCGTTGCTGGGCTTGTTTCCGGCAAAACTGAATCCC
>DATNRC010000024.1:0-16510 GCA_036703705.1 Candidatus Obscuribacterales bacterium | reverse complement strand
GCCGCTTGCCGACGGTTGGGCTGGTTATCGCATCGTCTCTATTCTTGAAGCAGCAGACCGCTCGATTGCTACAGGACAGGCGCAGCGACTGGAAATCCACAAAGAGGCAGTCAAAGCCAAATGATCGTGCCCACTCCATTGCAGAAAATCGCGCCGGATGTTGTTGTTGGCGAGAATTCCAGGCTCAGCGATTTCATCAATCTATACGGATGTAAGATCGGTAGCTGGACGAAAATAGGTCCGTTTGTCGAGATTCAGAAAAATGCGTCGGTTGGTGACTATTGCAAGATCTCCAGCCATACTTTTATTTGCGAGGGTGTGACCATTGAAGATCGCGTCTTCATCGGTCATGGGGTCATGTTTACCAATGACAAATTGCCGCGGGCGACCAATGCCGACGGCAGGCTGCAAACGGAAGCTGATTGGACAGTGGAGAAAACGCTCGTGAAGCGGGGCGCCTCGATTGGATCGGGGGCGGTGATTTTGTGCAACATCACGATTGGTGAGGACGCCATTGTTGGAGCTGGTGCCGTCGTCACTCGCGATGTTCCGCCAAGAGCGGTAGTGGCGGGCAATCCAGCAAGAGTTTTGCGAATGCTCAATGATGACGAGCTTGAGGGCAAGAAGGAGGACGTTGCATGTCAACCAAGCCGGAAGTGATACCGCTGGTCGATCTTCAAACGCAGTATCAAAATCTGAAGCCGCAGATTGACGCTGCTCTTGAGCCAGTCTTTCAATCGGCGGCATACATCCTGGGACCGGACGTAGAAAGATTCGAATGGGAATTCGCGAAGTTCTGTCAAGCAAAGCATTGCGTGACGGTCAATTCGGGAACGGCAGCCTTACAGCTCGCTCTTATGGCGTGCGGCATTCAGCCGGGTGATGAAGTCATAACCGCCACCAATTCCTTTATCGCTACTGCAGAAGCGATTTCTTTTGTTGGTGCGACACCCGTCTTTGTGGATGCCGATCCTGTGACATATTCGATGGATCCCGGTCAGCTCGAAGCTGCCATCGGACCAAAGGCGAAAGCGGTCATTCCCGTCCATCTGTTTGGACAGCCGGCAGACATGGATCCAATTCTCGAAATAGCGAAACGCCACAAGCTCAAAGTCATTGAAGATGCATGCCAGGCTCATGGCGCGACTTACAAAAATCGTACGGCCGGCTCCATCGGCGACGTCGCCTGCTTCAGCTTCTATCCCGGCAAGAACCTGGGCGCAGCCGGTGATGCAGGCGCGATCACCACGAATGATGCAGCGATTGCAAAACACATTCAATTGCTTAGAAATCATGGCTCGGCTAAAAAGTACGAGCACGAGATTATAGGGCACAACTTCCGCATGGATACGCTGCAAGCGGCTGTGCTCAGCGTGAAGCTGCCGCATCTTGCGGCGTGGAACGAGAAGCGCCGCGAGCTTGCGGCCTATTACAATGCAAGGCTTTCGGAGATAGAGGGCGTGCGTGTTCCGCAGGTTCCCTCCGATCGTCAATCCGTGTTCCATCTCTACGTGATTGAAGTTGCCGATCGCCAGAGCGTTCAAGCTGCGCTTTCCGAGGCTCACGTACAATGGGGAATCCATTATCCGAAACCGATCCATTTGCAAAAGGCATACGCGCATTTGAACCTCGGTCGAGGCAGCTTCCCCACATCCGAGCGGCTTGCAGACTGCATCATAAGCTTGCCTCTCTATCCGGAGCTGAGGCGCGATCAGCAGGACAAGATCATCGATGTCGTTGCCCTGGCATTGGAGGCCGCGTCACCAGACAAGAAAAAATTGCTTACTTCAGTGAGTTCCTGACGACTGCAGATGAATAAGATTAGATTTGAACCGATGACGAGGTTGGACTTGAGAGGTATGAGAGGGCAAGGAGCACCATATGCTGATTGAGAACAAAAAAGTATTGGTCACTGGTGGTGCCGGCTTCATTGGCAGCAATCTCGTAGACGCCCTCGTAAAGCGAGGAAACGACGTCGTTGTTTTGGACGATCTGTCTACGGGAAAGGAGGACAACCTCAAGGACGCGTTTGCGACCGGCAAAGCGCGCCTTGTGATCGGCTCGATTCTCGATTATGACCTGGTTTGCTCGGTGACCGCCGGCGCAGATGTAGTTATGCATCTGGCGGTGCAGTGCTTGCGTCTTTCGTTCGATCGCCCGAATTACGTGCACGAGGTCAATGCCACAGGAACGCTCAATGTCCTTTGCGCGGCACACGCACAGGGTTCGGTCGAGCGCTTTGCATATGTTTCCTCATCGGAGGTTTACGGCACGGCCGAGACCGCGCCGATGAGCGAATCCCATCCATTGCGTCCCACCACCGTATATGGTGCAAGCAAATTGGCCGGAGAGCTTTACACCCAGGCGTTCCACCGTACCTATGGTTTTCCGGCCCTCGTCATCCGGCCGTTCAATACATATGGTTATCGCGAGCATCATGAAGGCGCGAGCGGCGAAGTCATTCCGCGTTTTGCTCTCAAACTTCTAAATGGTCTGTCGCCCGTTGTTTTCGGAGACGGGCTGCAGACACGCGACTTCACATTCGTGACCGAAACAGCCGAAGGCATAATCAGAGCAACCGAGTGTGATGAGCTCATCGGTCAAGCTGCAAATCTTGCGCGCGGGCAGGAAGCATCAATTATGCAGGTTGCCGCTACCCTGAAGGCGCTTTTGGGCAAAGAGCACATTCCTGTTGAGTTTAAACCTGAGCGGCCTGCTGACGTGAGAAGGCATTACGCTGACGTAAGGTTACTGAAGGAGCTGACGGGTTTTAGACCCCGTATCGATCTCCCCGAAGGGCTTAAGAAATACCTTGATTGGCTGCAGAAGGCGCATCCCGAAGTATCGGCTCTGCTGGCTGAGTGTCAAACGGAAAATTGGAATTTAGCGAATGCCGAAGTACTTGCCAAAGCCAGCCGTTGATGGGCTTCCCGCCAACGATTATAACCCTCATTGCTGGATTACCGGCGAGCCGGAGATTGGCGAGGGTACGTGGATCGGGCCATTCACGCTCATCGACGGGCAGGGCGGACTGACCATCGGGAGAGGCGTGAATATAAGTACGGGCGCTGCCGTGCTGACGCACAATACGGTCAAGCGTTGCGTCACTGAGCGCGCATACAACATTGTCGACCGTAAGCCGACCGTTGTTGAGGACTATGTCTTTGTCGGAGAAAATGCCGTGGTGCTCATGGGTTGTCGCATCGGGCATCACAGCATCATCGGTGCCGGCGCCGTCGTTCTCGAGGATACGATTGTTCCGCCATATTCACTGGTAGTCGGAGTCCCGGCAAGAATCGTTCGCAATATCCAGCAGGAGATTGAAGAGTGGAAACAAGAAGCAAGCGCAGTATCCCCATAGCCCGCCCGTCTTTTGCCGGCGATGAGATTGAGAGCATAAAGATGGCGCTCGAGCGCGGCTGGGTATCGCAAGGTCCCACCGTAGAGCGTTTTGAGCAAGCGGTTGCTGAGTATGTCGGCTGCCGGCACGCTGTCGCTATCTCGTCCTGCACCACAGGATTGCATGTTGCTGCCCTCATTCATGGAATCGGACCGGGCGACGAAGTGATCTGCCCCTCTTACACATTCATCGCCACCTCAAATGGGATGAGGCATGCAGGAGCTGATGCTCAATTTGTCGATATCGATCCTCTGACCTTGAACATCGACCCGGCTTTGACCGCTGAATTCATCGCCGAGAATTACTCCTCTGAATTGCGGAATCGCAAAACCGGCAAGAAGCTAAAAGCAATTCTTATCGTTCATCAGATTGGCATTGCAGCTGACATCGACGCATTCAAGAGCCTGGCCGATAAGTACGGCATTGTCTTGCTGGAAGATTCCGCATGTGGAATCGGCTCGGAGTACAAGGGCACCAAGCTCGGCGGCTCCGGCAATCTCAATGTGCTGAGCTTCCATCCCCGTAAAGTAATCACCACCGGTGAAGGCGGAATGATACTGACGGATGATGCCGAGCTCGCTGAGAAGGCGCGTGTCTATCGTGGGCACGGCGCTTCTATTTCTGATTATGTGCGCCATTCTTCCGACACACCTCTATATGAGTCTTACAATGTGGTCGGTTACAACTACAGAATGACCGACATTCAAGCCGCGCTTGGATTGAGCCAATTGGCAATGCTCGACTCCTTCGTGCGGCGGCGTATAGAAATAGCCACTCGCTACAATGAAGCATTCCGTAAATTGGAAAACATACGATTGATTGCCGCCCCCGGTTATGCAACGCTCTGGAACTATCAGTCCTATCCCATCATCTTGGAAGGCGCATCACGAGAGGAGCGCGACGAGATGATGACGGTGCTCGCGCAAAATGGTGTTTCGACAAGACGTGGCATACCGCCCATCCACAAAGAGCCCGCCTACAATTACGATTTGACTCTAAAGCATACGGAGCGTCTCTCAGACACTTCGATCTTCCTGCCGATATTTCCGCAAATGGACGAAGATGACGTCGCATATGTCATAGAGCACGTAGAGAAAGCTGTGCGGTCAGTGGGAAAGAAATTCTAGTTAGTTAGTTAACTAGTTAGTTATAGTTAGACAGACCCGATGGATAGCTCGCATGGGTGATTACGGTCAATGTGTCTTCCACAATGAGAGCCTGCCAAAAAGGATTGAACGGCTGATCCCGACATCGGCGAATCAAGCTATGACGCAGTATTGCCGGCGAGCCATGCCTCTAAGTCAGCAGTTGAGGAAAACTGCAGAAGTGCTTCGCTCAATGCTTCAATTTGTGCAAGCGAAAGAGACCTGACACTATTAAGCAATTTCTCGTCCAATTGACCCAGCCGAAGAGTCAACAATCGAAGGACAATCCTCTGCGCCCCTGACAGGCGTCCCTGCTCGATCCCTTCCTTGCGCCCCTCCTTGCGCCCCTCCTTGCGCCCTTGCTTGATCCCCTCTTGCATCCAGCTTGTGACAATTTCCATAACAGCCTCCCGTTCCCGTACGGACAACTTCTCTGCTTCCTGCATGAAAACCGTTTTCTCACCAGAATTAAGCTGAAGGTAGGTATCGATGAATCCCGAGATCATCTTCATCCGTGCTCGGTCCAGCTTCAACGTTACGAGCATTCTCAGACATTCCAATTTTACATGCGGACGATCTTTGCGCGCAATGTCCATCTTTGCCATCAGCGTCGAAGCCACGGGATTAGGATTGCCGATGAAATGACGCCAGCCCAGACGGTTGAGCTGCACGACTGCATAACTGAAGTGAAGCACTTCAAGGTCGGGGAAGCGCACCTCATAGACTGCCGGCCGCTCGACTTTTGGTCGGTCGAAAGAAAAGACTACAACGGGATAGACAGGAAGCGCCTTTCAACAATTTACGCGCGATTTGATGCGGTAATGAATGCGCAGATCCTTCGTCTGAGTCCGCCCACTGCGCATCGGATGGAAGGCATAGACCAATGTCTGCGCGACCAAATTCAGCTTCTTGCGCAGTGTCCAGCCCGATTTGCCGCTGTGGCGTGCCTGTTTGACGTAGCGAACCACTGACGTTCTCAATCCCTTAAGAAAGAGAATCTTGAGAAAAAGAGGACACCGGCTCTGAGCAATCGGTCGCAACGCATCGAGCGCATCCTTATCGAGCAGGGCAAAATCAAGCCCGCTGTCAGGCAACTTTGCCCCGGTGAGGAGACTCACCAGCATCCAATAGCATTGGGAGAATCCGATGTCTACGGCTTTCTTTCCCTCTACTCGCGTCCTGGCTGCCCAGACAATCGAATCTCCTTCCACCCAGCGGCGCAGCATCTCTGGTATCAAATGCGGTGGATCCTGCAAATCGCCCGCCAAGAAGACCGCGCATTCGCCTGATGCTTCTGCCAGTCCTGCGGAGATCGCCGCGTGGCTTCCTGCATTCGCTTCGAATCTCAACATCTTTACGAAGTCATATTGCCGGCAGAGCTCGCTGCCCCTCGCAAATGTCTCGTCAGTTGAGCCGTCATCAATCAGGATGACTTCTATCTGGGTCGGCCTTAAACGCTCTCGAATCTCAAGCAGTCTCTCCATTAAGACAGGAAGATTGTCTTCTTCATTGAAGAGCGGCAGCACAATGGATAAGAGCTTCGGTCTGGAGCGATAGAAGCGCTCGCTTGTTTGTCTCCGGCGTTGTACGGTGGTTTCTACCATTTACATAACCCCGCTAAGGCCGCACAGAATGAGCGCCATGCAAAAGCAAATCATATCCTGTGCCTGGCGACCTCAAATTTCGATAGCCAACAAGCTTTCCATACGCCACGGTGTCGACTGAAATGCATTTCTCCCAATTCGAATCGTCTGCAATTCGCCTGGACACGTAGGAAGAGACCACCTTGCTGTAATCGTTGTTGAAGCGATCCTTCTCGTAGGCTTGATTCGGATCGGCAAAAACAACCGCCATATCCAGCCATTTGCAGCTGCCGGCGTATACGCGCTCAGCCACCTCATGCGGTGTCAGTTCTGGATACATGCTGATCCATCCCAATCTGTGTCGCGTGAAGAATGTTTGCCCGGCAGCCAGAGGGAGTTTGCCATGACGGTAGAACGACTCCATGGAGGGTATCCAAGTATGTTCGTCAAAAAACGTATTCCATAAGACGGGCTTTGGAGAATTGGCGAGGAAGTCCGCGAGCGTGACATCGAGCTTCTTTCTATCTACATAGTATGGTGACGGGTTTTTGGCAAATGCATAGAATGTGCTGAACGACTGCACTCCCAGTAGCGCCGCCAGAAGCAATATCAAACCCGCCATAGCCGTTACGAAATGCCTGTTGATGCTCTGCAAATGCAAAGCCGCCGGACACATCATGGCAAAGAAAATTAGAGGCACCGCGTAGAAGGTTTGAGGGCCACCGTCGCCGGCGCGCAGGATCAACACGAGAAAGACGAGCACGGATGCGGCAAGCCAGCATGACTCAGCCACGGTCCAGAAGTTTCGCTTCTTGCTGCGCGCGAAGAGCGCTAGATTAATGAGCATTACAAGCGAGAGAACCGCCCAAAAGGTTGGTCCGACAAATTGATTGATTGGGTTTGTGTCCTCGGCAAGCGATTGCAAAATTGGCTTGTACAAGCAATATCCTTGCTTTGAGTAAAACTCGAAATTGGAGTGGTAGTGCGCGATGAGGAAACGCCCTGTCAAGGCCGCAAGAAGGGCGGCGATTAACACTGACGGCCAAACAAAAGACTGCAAAAGCCCTTCACCGCGCCTTAGCTTGGCGACGAAACAGCCCAATACAAGCGGAGCGCAAATGACAAAGGCGTAGGCCGCGGCAACATAACGACTGAGAGTGCCGCACGAGACAAAGACAGCAAAAGCCGCCAGCCATTTCCAGTTATTCTTAAGTCCGTAATTGACAAGGCAAAGCGCTCCGGAAGCCATCCACAGCGCGGCTGTCAAATCGAGCCAGTAGCTGGCAAAACCATAGTTGGGTTCGTAAATACCCGGCAAAGCGCAAAAAAGCGCTACCGATGCTAAGGCATACAAGGCATGGCGTGTGCGGTTGTAGATTGTCCAACCCAGGAGGGATAAGAAACACAAAAGCGAAGGCAGGCTGGTAGCCATGTGACCGAGCTGGTGTGCCAACAACTGTGGTGCCACCAAAATTAGTGGCACCGTCCGTAATGGGTTCCGAGTGTTGGCCAACCACTCTTGCCATGCCACGGATGCAGGATTGCCTTCTAAAGCCTGAAGGTAAAGCCGAGCGTTGAGGTACGAGTACGAGATGGCGTCGAAAAAGTAGGGGTAGTGCTCGAAGTACTTGCTGGCAATGCGAAATGTCGCATATCCGACCACCGCCGTCAGAAATAAACCCAACAGCCACCACAACGCAGGATGAACCTGCGGTTCAGCGTCCGACTGAACGGTGATGTTTGATTGGCTTTCCGCTTGCCGTGGTCTGGTGAGGACTGAATTCAAACTGCGTGCCTGCTCTTGCAAGGAGAAAACGGTCTGCCTGGCGCCAAATAGGACGATAAAGACACCGGGATTCTACTTCCACGAGGCACTGATTCCCTGAAGTGGAATTCATTGACATGTATCGGTTTCGCCACCGAAGAGAGCTTCCAGACCTCTTGAGATCATGCCCTTAAGATGCGGATAAGGAGAGATGACTGATGGTCGGGATATGATGCGAGGCAGTCGATTGTTTGGCTCAGAAAAGTCGATTGCTCGGCTTAGAAAAATTGTAAGGAAAAGTATGCTTTCTCATCACAGCGAGCTGTTTGGTAAATACGACATCCGCGGCAAGGTCAGCGAAGGACTGGATGAGAGCTTTGCTCGCGAACTTGGACTTGCTTTTGCCTCGTTTCTGAGCCCTGAGAAATGCGGGCGATTCCTGGTCGGACATGATGTAAGAGCGCATTCTGCCCTTTTGTCGTCGGCATTTGTCGAGGGAATTCTAGATTCCGGCAGCGATGTCGTGGAGCTTGGAATGTCTTCCACGCCGAGGATCACGCTCGTCAGTGCAATGAATGGATTTGACGGCAGTGCTTCCGTCACGGCAAGCCATCTGGCGCCCCCGTTCCACGGCTTCAAGCTTTTTGGAAAGCAAGCATTGCCGCTTGGGAGTGATGGCACTCTTTCCGTCTTGCTGTCACATAAAGCAGAGACGACATCCACTCGCGGGAGGCGGATTGCGTTTGCTGATCTCGCCGCCCTCGATCTCGCCTCGTACGTCCAGACCATCCTGGCAAAAGTCCGCCTGGAAAGACCGTTGCGTGTAGCAATCGATCCTGGTCATGGGGCGATGTGCGAAGAGGTGCGGCAATTGAAAGATTGCCTCTCGGAGCAGCATGAGGTAATTCTTTTGCACGAGGAGCCGGATGCCGGCTTCCCAAACCGTCCTCCCAATCCACTTGAGGACGGCGCGCTTGATGGGCTCAGAAATTGCGTTCTGGAGCGAGGGCTGGACTTCGGCGTCGCATTTGATGGAGATGGCGATAGAGCGATATTTGTCGACGAGCAGGGACGCATGGTGCCAACCGATCATATAACCGGGCTTTTGGCGGGAAAATTTGCTCGTCAAAATCAAGGCTGCACGGTTGCCTTTGATTTTCGAAGCACACGAGCCGTGAGAGAGCTTGCCACTGAATATGGTGCAGCCTGTCTTCCCGTCGCTGTGGGCTATCCGGTCATCATTGGCGCGATGCGCTCCCGCGGTGCGGTTTTTGCGGGCGAGTTGAGCGGTCACTACTATTACTCCGATCTCTTCTGTACGGACAACGGCCTGCGCACATTTGTGGAAGTGGCAGGTGAAGTTTCATGCTCCGGGCGGTCACTGTCGCAATTGCTCAGACCCATGAAGAAGTACGTCACCAGCGGCGAAATCAATCTTGAAGTGAGAGATGCCGCGCAAATTCTCGAACGACTGGAGACTGCTTTCAAAAGTGGCGAAGTGCGAAAGCTTGACGGGCTGTCCGTCAATTTCCACGACTGGTCGTTCAGCGCAAGACAGTCACGCACCGAGCCCGTCTTGCGCCTTACAGTTGAAGCGCACAACGAAGAGACATTGAAGCGCTGTACCGAGGAGCTGCTGCGCGAAGTCCGGCTCGACGTTTGACTGTGCATTGATATAATGAGCTCCTCAATCGGTTACTCCAACCTCTAGAATCCCACGCATGAATAACGCCATTCCACACGTCCGTCGCATCGGCAGCCGAATTGCAAGAGCCCTATTTTCCGATTCCGGCTCCAATGCGGTTGCGCCATCCTCTGTATCTGGCGCCGTGGATGAGACCTGGGGGTTGTCGCCCAGGGAAGAATACGACCTGCTCGTTCGCAATTGCCAGCAGCATATGGTGCCCGTCACCCAGCCCCTCGTGTTCATTTCACAGATTCAGCGCTCGGGAGGAACCTTGCTCAGCCAGCTGTTCGATCACCACCCGCAGTGCCATGCCCATCCTTTCGAGTTCAAGATCAATCACCCGGACACTCACGTCTGGCCGAAGATCGATCTGGCAGCCGGTCATAATGAGTGGTTTCGCGTCCTGTTTGAGCATGAGACGATTGAGCATCTCAAGTATGGATACAAAAAGACGGGCAGCGGAACTGTAAACGACCACGATCGATTTCGCTTTCCTTTCCTTCCCTCCATACAGAAGGCAGTTTTTGAGCACTACGTTTACACCCATGAAATGACTAATGAGCGTGCGGTTTTCGATTGTCTGATGACCTCATACTTCAACGCCTGGCTCGACAATCAAAATCTCTTTGCTGGGTCGAAGAAGTACGTCACCGCATTCTCTTCACATATGCATGGAAGAATGGAAAACTTTGAGCGCTTCTTCGCTGTGTATCCGGACGGTTATCTGATTCGCTCCATCCGCGATCCTCGCTCGTGGTGGGCGTCGGCTAAACATCAAGAGAGCCGCCAGCTGCCCAATACTTTTGCTGAGGCGCTGGACGTTTGGAAACAGTCATCTTCGCTCACGCTTGAGCTCTTGAAGCGATATCCCGATCGCACTTATCTCCTGACATTCGAGCAGCTTGTCGGCGATACGGAGCGGACAATGCGCGATCTGGCTGCTTTTCTCGGCATTGATTTCTTGCCCATTTTGACTGAGCCGACGTTTAACGGCCTGCCCATTCGCGCCAATTCGAGCTTCGCCGTGAAGGAACACGGGACTATATCGGAACCGTTAGAGAGATATAAGAATGTCTTGTCCGCCGAAGAGACAGCTCATATCGAAAGGAATGCTCTGTCGCTCTACGACGAGGTGTGCACCAGGCTAGGACGCAGCTAAAGCCTTCGCAGGCGGAGGTCTATGAAAGCAGCGCTTGACGACTCTAATAGAACAGACTAGGATGAGACTAGTCTGTTGGCAAACAAGCAAAAACAATGAAAGTCATAGGCGTCTTTGAAGCAAAAACACACTTGCCCCAGCTTCTCGAGCAAGTAGCAAAGGGCGAGCAGTTCACCATCACAAAACACGGCACTCCCGTGGCTTTGCTGTTGCCGGTTTCGCCTTTGAAATCCCGGACGCTGAAAGATGTTATAGATAAGGTGAAAATGCTTCACAGCGAACTTGGCATCACGGGACTCAGCGCCAGAGAGGCGCGAGAGACGGGGCGCAAGTATTAATGGCCTTCGTGCTGGACAACTCCATCAGTGCGTCGTGGATACTGGAAGATGAGTTCGATGAATTCTCGAGTTCCGTGCTCGACAGGCTTTTCATTGAACCGGCGATCGTGCCTGGCATTTGGGTGCTTGAAATTACGAACACGCTGCTGGTAGGATTTCGCCGAAAGCGGATTGCCTTGAGCAAACAACTAGCCGTTATTGATTTGCTCAAGAATTTGCCCATAACCGTTGAACATGGTCATGATCAGAGTGACATTGACCGCATCTTCCAACTTGGTGAGACGTACAACCTATCAGCTTATGATGCGGCATATTTGGACTTAGCCATAAGGCTGGCTCTGCCTCTTGCCACAAAAGACAGCGACTTGGTAAGAGCAGCTGAGCTAGCATCTGTAGCTTTATTGCATTCCTCATAAGAGAGCCCATAGCATAGCCTGAGGGTGTCACACGTCCTGCGTCTTGCGAAGGGAGTGTCGCCGGGGGGCCGTGGGATGAACGCACGCTGAGAACGTTTTCAAGAACAATCATCCCATCGGCCTTATAGTTTCTTTTTCTATGAATTCGGTCATCGAACGCACGCATCCCCAGATATCCACTTGCTCCGAGGCGGAGAGCAAATTGGCGCGCGCCATCGACCGATGGCACTGGCTCATTGCCATCCTCACACTCTCGCTGGTCGAAATTCTTTGCTTCGGGCGCCTGGCTAAGCAAGCAGGGTTTTATCTTGATGACTGGCGAATGCTGGGACATCTGAGGCTGGATGCGCCAGAAGCTGGACTGCTACCGTCAGTGGTGGCATATCTGGGCGATCCATTGATGCTCATTCGTCCCATTCAGGCGGTCTATTTCGCTTGCCTGCAGCAGGCCTTTGGGCTGGCTCCTCTCGGCTATCACGTGACAAATGGCGTATTTGAAGTCCTCTCCGCGTTTTTCCTGTACCTGACGCTGCGCGCGATTACAGGCAATCGTCTGGCGGCGATTGCATCGGCCATCCTCTTCCTCATCTACCCGAGCCACGATGCCAACCATTACTGGGTGCTGAGCGGTGCTGCAAACCTCAGTATGGCAGCAACGACGGCCAGCTTCTGGCTGACCCTAAAGGGGCTGGAGAAAGGCAGTCTCGGGCTGCACGCGCTGGCAGTGTTGTGCTTCACTTTCTCAATCTTTTGCTATGAGATTTTGCTGCCCTTGTGCGCTGTCAACGTGATGCTGTGCTTCTTTCACAGTCTTAGCAGCCGGAGCCTCTTAAAAACAGCGGTGACGACCATCATTTGCGGATTGTCATTTTCCCTGGCAATTGCATCGCTTCTCTTTTACACGCGAGTAATTGCTCCTCTTCTGGGAGAAGCGGCTGTATACAAAGTATCTTTCCATCCCGGGCATGTACTCAAAACAGTGACCAATGGCTTTCTTCTCAACTGCCCTCACGAGTCCTGGGCGTTTTTCTTCAGCCAGTCAAGCCAGTATTGTGCGCATCTTTTCAAGGCATCGGATGTCGTTGTTTTGCTTGGTCTGGTAGCGGTCATAACAGCAGCGCTCGCTTGTTTCTCGACTCTCAAAGAGCGTCCCGCGCAGGCGGGAGTTCTTATCTCGATGGGACTGACCGCCATCATCTGTTCGTACACGATCTTCGGATTGAGTCAGAATTATCCGCCTACTTATCAAACCATCCTCAATCGCATTAACACTGGTGCGGGGGTAGGCGTTGCCTTCGTGATTGCAGGAATCATCCAGTGGATGCAGCGATTGTGTGTCGTCAAGGGTGGGTCGCTCTTGAGCGGTCTGATCGTTGCATTCACTACTGCGCTGGCCATTTTTTACACCACCACTAATTGGGGATTGTCCAACCCCTGGCTTATCTCCTGGCAGATGCAAAAACACATAGGTCAGTCCATTAAAAAGAACATCTCTATGTTCAAAGATGGCGATTCTCTAATTCTTTTGAATTGCCCGCGATACGTGATGTGGAGTCCGGTGTTTGATGGAGTGTGGGATTTTGAAAACATGCTTCATGTAGTTACGGGGAACAGAAAACTCCGTGGCGGCGTCGTCTCGGAGAGGATGGACATCGATGAAGCTACTGCTCGTGATGTGGCAAATGGTGTCTTATGTGGTGTCTACGACTTCGAGCACATGTATGTCATTATTCCGCCAAAATGCAACATTATCAAAGTCACATCTGCCCGGCACTTTATCGAAGTTGTTCGCCAGCACGGCTTTGGTTTTCAGCTCGACAGGGGTGTCATCACCAAGTGGAAGCGCCAATTGGCGGCAGAATCAGGAAGTGCAGCTAATTGACGAAGTGAGACCTCATGATAATATCGGCTATGCTTATTTCCCGGTCACAGGCTCTGGATTGAAGGGCGGTGTCCGGCAGGGCATCCGGGAAGACTACGAAGTTGATGAAGTGTGAGTACAACGCTGGTTTCTTTGATCTCTTGAGGCAAGGCTCGACGCCTTCCGCTCGGCATATCGTTCCCATGTTGTTGCATCTGTTCAAGCCGTCGAGCGTAGTCGACGTGGGATGCGGAGAGGGCGCGTGGCTGAGTGTCTACCGCGAATTGGGGGTTGACGACGTTTTCGGCTTCGATGGACCGTGGGTCAACAAAGAACGCCTTCTGATACCCGGCGAGAAATTTGCCGTTCTCGATCTTCCGTGCCAATCAATTCCACGCCGCTTTGACCTTGCTATGTGCCTTGAAGTGGCGGAGCACCTCCCGGAAAAGGATGCGGAAAATCTCGTCGATTTCCTCTGCCGCCTCTCCGACAATATTGTTTTTTCGGCCGCTATTCCCGGACAGGATGGCGTGGGACACGTTAATGAGCAGTGGCCCGAGTATTGGGATGCGTTTTTCAGGAAGCGCGGCTTTGTAGCAAAGGATTGCCTGCGCTGGCAGATATGGAACAATCCCAAAATCGATTGGTGGTATCGCCAAAATCTTCTCGTTTACACGAAAAGCACCAACGGGGCTGAGTCTCAAGAGCAGCTTTTGACAGCCATTCATCCGGAAAGATGGAAGGCTGCCATCGCACGCCTCCAGTACCTGGAGCGCGAGTTCGAGGCCGTAAGAGATAAGTCGTGCCATGAACTGACCCCGGAGGCCGCTGTGAGGAAGATTCCCACAATAAAGTTGGTGGAAATCATTGCTCAGCGAATCAAACGCAAGCTATCGTCGCTCTTTTTGAGCTGAACGAAAACGCCGTTCTGACACGCAAAGGCAGATTGTTCCCGAAAGTTGACACTGATAGCTTGTCAGCCGGGCGAGCGCCTGTTAGGACGTAACTCAGACTAGCAGCTTTTCTGCCGGATAGACGAACGGTGTCCCTTTGAGAATGCCATCGCAGATCACATCGAGGCCAGGCTCGGCTCCCGGCATGAAGCCGGAAAGACGTGTAGGACGCACTTTGTATGGAACGTTGCTCGAGGAGGATGGATCGAGCATGCCGAGTGGAATCATGCGCCTGAAGAAATAATGGAAGGCATACATTTTTGCTCGCCTGGTCTTATCTTCGGAAAGCCTGCTTTCAGCGAAGGGAAGCTTGTCGAGAAGAGCGAAGTACTCCTCCTCTGTGTTGGCGTCCAAGGTCAGTCCTTTGTTGCGAATCCACGCCTCACCGGCGACGATGACGGGAATGCCCATGCTTGTCAGCTCCAGCCCTGTCTTCGTACCGTAAATGATGGCCGCATTGCATTGTTGTATCGCGGCGTAAGTACTAATCGAACTTTCAGGCGGAATGACAAAGACGTTTTTCGGAAGCTCCGGAAAGGCACGCATGAGCTCGTCAACGACTTTCTGGCGCGATTTGACGAATCCTCTCAATTCCGCCGGATGTACCCGAATGAGCAATTGCACATCGGGTCTCTCGCCGAAATAGCGCACCGTCTTCAAAATGCAATCCATCATCGATTGAAAAGCGTTTGCCGGATAATGCAGCTGAGCGTCCCAGACGACGTTTGTCAGGAAGCCGATTGTCGGCTTGGCGAAATCGATGCCGATCTCCTCGGCAATTTTCTTCGCATCAAGCGCCGGATCCTCGCCCGTGAAATAAATCCAGTCGTTTGTGCCCAGCCAGCGGCTCTGCAAATACTCGAGTGTCATTGCTTCCAGCTCGCTTGTCCAGGCAAGACCTTCCCATGCGGAAGTCGGCTCGCTCAGCATTGTGTGATGGTAGGTGTCGTCGTGGCTGAACACTGTGCATTGTTTGCGGTAGCCCACCGCCCACGTGGAGAGCTTGGACTGGCACGATTTCGCTACTGCCGCCAGTATTCCGTGCGGCACGTAAATGCCGTGGTTCAAAAGAGTGAATGGGATGGAATTGGTCTTGTAGAGTCGCATCCCAGCACGTGCTGTGAGCATCGCTGCTTCGACATATCGGCGCAATATCCTTTCGCCGTGCTCTTCTCCTTCCAGATCTCCGCGCCCGAAGTAGCGGAGCGCTCCTGCAACCGCGTGCTCGCCGACAGGCAGACCGTCTATTTCCAGCGTCCTTATGCTTTCGTAAGGAGTATGCGCGGCAATTTTTCGTGCCTCGGCATAATCGTCGGCTTGCAAAAGCTCGCTCATGCGATGCACAGTAAGTCCCAGCTGCTCGAAAGTCTTTCTGCCGCTTTTCGAGCACCACTCGCATTTGGACGGACCGGACTCGGCAAATTGAGCTTGTTCTTCAGGCGTCGCTCCCACGGAGTTAGCGCAAGCCGGAAGGACTGAGTCGCAAAGCAAAACGTGGACGTTTGCTCCCCGCAAAGTAAGTGCCACCGCGAGAATGGACTCAATGGGGGTTAATGCCGCCTGGCCACCAATTGTGGTGCCAATCAGCACGCCCGGTCCGTTTTTGCCTTCCGCGAGGGCCTTCTCCCATTCATGCCAATCATCGGCGAGGAATGAGCGCCAATCAGGAATCCAGCCAAAGCCATCGTCGACTTGCGCCGGCTCTATCTGGGACATGGACTTGCGCTTTGCCGCCTGCTCTTTTCCTGGCGGAAGCAGGGAGCGCACAAGCTTGCCTACCATTGTTCCAATCTCGCTACCCATATCCGTTTTACAGCGTCAGCGCGCGACAACGCTCAAATTCTCGTCTTTCATGTTGTCGGCCAAGGAATGCGGCTTGACAAGCCCGCGCGGGGCGCCGGTGCCAGGCACAAGCATGGCAAATGTTAGCAAAATATTGGCAACTCCACCTTGAAATTTAGTAACTATTCGGGACTTAGAGCACATTCATGCAAGCATGTTGAAAACCCAATAAGCTGATTTTTGCGAAATGACGCGGGAAGCCGCACTGTGCGGCGCTCACCACCAGCGGTATCAATCCATGGCAGAAGCGTTGCAAGAAGAAATTGCTCTCACGCCGGCGAGCAGCAAAGCTAAACCACAAGTCGGGACTGTGGTTTTGAGCCTGTTGCTGATTGCCTTGTCGTTGACGATTACCAATGCT
>DATNRC010000023.1:0-8600 GCA_036703705.1 Candidatus Obscuribacterales bacterium | reverse complement strand
GCGAGGAATTATTCGCTGCGGTATCGGCGCAGCCATGCCATAGCCGTCCATTGGATGGAAGACGCCATACATAGCCCGAATCGAGAAGGTGTCGGGCGAGATTGCGCGTTGCTCTAAGCCAGAAGGTGTCGGGCGAGATTGCGCGTTGCTCTGCTCATGCAATATTACATAGGGACATAAATTTTTCGAAAAAATGTGTTCCTGAACATAATTTTTGAGAAAAGCTGTCTCAACGGGCTCAAAATATGTTTTAAAGACATCTTCGGCGATTGCGCGCCCGGAGCATTAAGTGAGTACGTAAGGGAGCAATTCGGCGCCATGCTTCTCAACGGACTAAGCAGACATACGAATTGCCAGCGACGTCGTTGTGAAAGCTTTGAATAGGTTGATTGGACTCAGTTGATTGGGTTACGTGGAATGAAGACGAAGGCAACTCCGATGACTCCGATGACTCAGGTGACAAAGAGAACTCAGATGACTCCAATAACGACGAGAGATTTTCTCTCGCGGCCGACTGTCGAGGTGGCTCGCGGATTGCTGGGCGTGCAGCTTGTGCGGCGGCATGAAAGCGGGTTGATTCTTCGAGCGCCTATAGTGGAGGTTGAAGCTTACACTGAAGACGACCCGGCATGTCACGCTTTTCGCGGCGAGACAGATCGCTGCCGAGCAATGTTTGGCCCTCCAGGTCATGCCTATGTTTACTTTATCTACGGAATGTATTTTTGCCTGAATGTAGTTACAGAACCGAAAGGCAAACCGGGTGCGGTGCTCATTCGTGCCATCGGCTCAGAGAATACAAATGGGCCAGGAAAGCTTTGTCGCGAGTGGCAAATCAATCGCAGTCATAACGGCCTGGATTTGCTGGATATGAAAAATGGAGAGCTCTGGTTGGAGCCCGGCACTGTATATGGTGATGATGAAGTAGTAGTGACGCCGCGCATTGGCATAAATGTTGCAACGGAACGAATGTGGCGATTTTTTGTCAAGGATCATCCCAGCGTTTCGGGTGGCAAAATCAGTACGCCGCGTTCTAAACGCAGTAGGCTTAAGCGGACAGCGATGAGCTAAGCTATTTGTTTCCTGCCGAGAAGATCAGTGACCGAACGAACTACACGCAAATCGATTTCACACGATCCCATTTTTGCGTGGGCCATGGTGATACTTTGGATGGTGGTAATCTTTGCATTTTCACACCAGCCTTATTCGGGTGCGGTCACCGAGCCGTATCTGGGAATGTTGAATGTCCCCGTACGCAAGCTTGCGCACATAACTGAATACGCGGTTCTTTTCATACTTGTCCGTCGGGCCATAGATCTAAGTCTGCCAACAAAACGAAAGAAATCCGCCTTTGTCAATATCTTTGCATTTTTGATTGCCTTTCTCTATGCTCTCAGTGATGAATGGCACCAATCCATCGTCCCGGGGCGCAGCGCCACATTTTCTGATGTCTGTGTCGATATGTGCGGAGCTGCCGCGGGCTTTCTTGTTGCCTTGGCGGCGAGGATGTCTGGATTCGATCGCGGGTGCCGGAATTAGGAGTGGAGGCTGATTCCTCAATTCAATTCTTCCAACTAACGGTGCCTTCAGCTGGCAAACAACAACTGAGCCGCTACCGCAAGATTGTGGTTCGTGCAACGCTTTCTCTTCTCATAGGCGCCAGATAGACTTATTCGTGTCCGCTTCCGCTTGCGGTGAGGTCTTTTTGATCGACGACCTGGAGCGCCCCATCGGCGGTGCTCACGATCTTGAGCTTGAGATGGACAGGACTGCTCATCTTACCGTCAGCGCTGACAAACTCAGCATAGATGTCCACTTCTTTGGTCTTCTCATCCGCCCGCTCCTGGACGACACGGGTAATCAATACAGTCTGCCCTTGCGGAAGCGCAGAAAGCTGCCGTTTTGAAAGCGGGAAGTTGGTCTCTTTCCAATATCGCTCGAGGAGCTCGGGCGCCATGACTGCCATCGCGCTTATTTGCGAGACTTTGTACGAGGTCGGTCCGAAGTCGAGCATGTTGGACACAAATGCGCGCACGAATTTGTCCACCTTCTCTTCCGACAGCGGCGAGGCTGCCAATACCGATGCTTTGTTGTCTTGCGATTTGCTGCCGAGAGAGCTGATCGCTGCTCCGACAGCACTTATGATAACGACACCGGCAACGGTGGCCGCTGCAATTTTGACGGTCTTGGGCTGGAGATTTTTGAGATTGAGATTGAGCTCGAGTTTCTTTCTCGACCGTCGCGCCCGACGTGATTCGTATTGCGGCTCATCAAGGGCAAACTTGTCCCAGCGCGACACCTGCTGCCTGTTTCCATTGCTTTCGTTTTCGGCTTCATACTGATCCAGCTTGCTGTAGTCGTGCAGTTCATCCAGATCGTTTTCATAATCTGCGCTGGCATCCGTTTTGCCATTGGATTTAGGATGTTCGGCGAAGCTTGCCAGCCAGCGATCGACATCTGTGGCCATTCCACCCTGGCGGATTCGTGATTCCCAATCCCGCGGCTGGGGATGCTGATCGGCAAGTATTTTCGACAGTTTGAGAGATTCGTCAGGCGTCAACAGGATTGAGCTTGATGGTGGCGTTCCAATGCGGCGTTTCACCGACAACGCAAAACGCGACTCTAATCTTTTGATGACAACCAGAAATCCTGATTGCGTATCGACCACTCGCTCGGACGTCACCGGCGAATTGGAAATCAGGTCGGGCGAGTCAAGACCGGTTTCACCACCGGAAAACGGCGCTGCTGGCGATGCATAATCATCGGAATAGCTCACAGGATTTTCCCCCAAACACGCCTTTTCATGGACTCCTAAATGAGTGGCGCCCGAACCCATTCAGATCCGGGCGCCCCTTGTTGTGCTTTACAGGTACTCTCTCAGTCTCGAAGAGCGCCCTGGTTGCCTCAGTTTTCGCAGGGCCTTGAACTCAATCTGCCTCACGCGCTCGCGCGTTACGGCAAAGAGTTGACCCACTTCTTCCAGAGTGCGCTGGCGTCCGTCATCCAGTCCGAAGCGCAATCTCAATACGTCTCTTTCCCTGGGCGTCAGCTCGTTGAGCATCTTGGCCAGGTCCTGGCGCAGGAGCTCGTGTGTAACTGTCGTTTCCGGGCGATCGGTTTCTGCATCTTCTATGAAGTCACCAAGACGCGAATCTTCTTCTTTGCCGATTGGTGTTTCGAGCGAGATGGGTTCTTTCGCTGCTTTGATGATTTCATGAAGCTTAACCAGAGAGACGTCCATAGCCTTCGCCAGTTCTTGCTCGGTAGGCTTGCGGTTAAGCTCTTGAGCCAGTTGGCGTGTGACTTTCTTTAATTTGTTGATGGTTTCCACCATGTGCACAGGAACGCGAATGGTTCGCGATTTGTCGGCCAGCGCGCGTGTGATCGCCTGGCGGATCCACCATGTTGCATAAGTGGAGAATTTGTAGCCGCGCTCGTGATCGAATTTCTCAGAAGCACGGATCAAACCGAGGTTGCCTTCCTGAATCAGATCCAGGAATGAAAGACCGCGACCGATGTACTTCTTGGCGATTGATACCACCAAACGCAAGTTCGCTTGCACGAGCTTTCTTTTGGCCATCATGTCGCCCTGCAAAATCTTGCGGGCAAGCTCGATTTCTTCGTCCGGTTTCAGCAATTGGATGCGTCCGATTTCCCTGAGATATAGCCGGACTGAGTCCTCAGTAGCTATTTCTCTGGTTGACGGGAGCTCAACTGGCTCATCGTCATCCTCTAAAGGATCTTCTTCGTCGTCTATGATCGTGAACTGGTCGGCCTCGTCCATGAGGTCCAGATCTTCCAATTCATTTCTTTTGGCAATGTTCTCGTCTTCAACGAGAATCGAGTTCATGACTTTTTCGTTGTCCGGGGACTTTGTTTTCGCCATAGCTGCCTCATTTTAGGGTTTTGACTTTGCAGGTCGGCAACGATGCAGTAGCCTGCTTGAAGCTCGATGAGAAATCTCTTATTCCATCCGCTGGTTTTGTGACTTCACTGTCCCCGAAGCGGACCAAATTTCTTGGGATGGAGAGTTTTCAGGAGCAACATCCGCGGCAGTATCATAGGCGCGTCTTTTGTCTTCAAGGGGTTTCTAAACACTTCCATAACATTTGTCCCGTTTCTTCTTCACGAGGACAAAAGTCATTGCGAGTGAATACCCAATTGTTAAGCCCCCTGAGCCGCCAACACGCCAAAATACACGTCGTTGCTTGGCAACGCCTGCACGCCTAGTATAAGTGCGAGATGGGACTCGTGCGCGTCTTGTTAAGGGAACTTAACCGCAAATGAATTGCCGATCACACTTTTTGCGAGAGCCACCGGCTTTGTCTCTTGCGGCTTGCCGGCGATCGTTCTTGGATATCTTTTAATTGTTGGCAGTGCGCACAATCCTTTCGTATATCGTTCTGCGGCCTGCCAGTACATCAGAATGCGATCCACAGAAACCATTACTTATTTGCTGCAATCTATTTCTTTCTGTTAGAGAGCGAACAGTTCTTGAATAACTCGAGCCAGTGCCACCAATCGTGAGGCAATACGAAGTCAAATTCGTTAAGGCTTTACTTCTTGCGGTTGGAGAGCGACCGTTCTTGCAGAACTTTCAATTGATCGCGAATCTCGGCTGCCTTTTCAAAATCAAGATTCTTTGCCGCTTGCTTCATTTCCTTCTCCAGTTTCCGAATTAGATTAGGCAACTTCACGCCCGGATGCTTTTCGTCTGGTCTTGCCTTCTCAACCGCACCTTCAAGATAAATGCGTTCACCAAGAGTGGCATCACCGTAGAAATCTTCTTTGCCGCGCAGTGCATCTAATAATGGATTGGTTGTTTCTTTCACAATGGTTTGCGGCGTGATGTTGTGTTCCTTGTTGAACGCAATTTGCATGTCGCGGCGGCGATAAGTTTCTTTCAAAGCTTTGGCCATGGATTCAGTGGTGCGATCCGCATAAAGGATCACTTTTCCTGCAGCGTTGCGTGCTGCTCGTCCTATTGTTTGAATCAGAGAACGCTCGGCGCGCAAAAATCCTTCTTTGTCAGCCTCCATGATGGCAACGAGGCTTACCTCCGGCAAATCCAGTCCTTCGCGCAACAGATTTACCCCCACAAGCACGTCAAATTCGCCCAATCGCAAATCGCGCAACAATTCGATTCGCTCCAGGGCTTTGACGTCACTGTGCAGCCATCGCACTCTGATGCCAAGCTCTTGCAAATACTCGGTCAGATCTTCAGCCATTCTCTTGGTCAAAGTAGTGATCAAAACTCGCTCATGCTTTGCCGATCTGTCCTTGATTTCTCTTATCAGATCATCAATCTGCCCTTGAATGGGCCGCACTTCGACTTCGGGGTCGACGAGCCCTGTGGGGCGAATAATTTGCTCCACTACTTGCTCGCTGATCTGTATTTCCTTATCGCCTGGTGTTGCCGATACAAACACGACTTTGCCGACTTTGGCGAAAAACTCATCGTAAGTGAGAGGACGATTGTCACGCGCACAGGGCAACCTGAATCCGTACTCGACGAGCGTATCTTTGCGCGCTCTGTCGCCGTGGAACATGCCTTGCAGCTGAGGAAGAGTGACGTGTGATTCGTCGATGAATGTGATGAATCCGTCTTTGCCGAATTTGCGGACGAAATAATCGACCAGCGTTTGCGGCGGCTGTCCGGGCGGGCGCCCTTCGAGAATGCGGGAGTAATTCTCAATGCCGTTGCAATAGCCGACCTCGGTAAGCATTTCGATGTCGTAACGGGTGCGCTGTTTCAATCGTTGCGCTTCGACAAGCTTGCCTTGAGAGATGAGCTCATTCAGGCGTTCTGCCAGCTCCAGCTCGATTTGCGCAATCGCTCGCTCCAACTCGAGCTCATCAGCGACATAATGCTTGGCGGGATAGATCCGCACCACATCAGCAAGCTCTTCAATCTCGCCTGTTGTCGGATTCACTACAGCCAATCGCTCTATCTCATCTCCGAAGAGCTCGATGCGCATTATGCGCTCTTCATAGGATGGGTAGACTTCAATGACGTCACCGCGAGCCCTGAAGCGCGAACGTTCAACAACCATGTCGTTTCTGTCGTAGTGGATGTTGACGAGCGATTTCAAAAGCTCGTGGCGATCGATGGTTTGTCCCAACTCGAGCTCGATTGCTGCGGAGAGGTATCGCTCCGGCACACCCAGACCATAAATACAGCTGACGGAACCGACGACCACGACGTCGTTGCGCTCCCAGAGCGAGCGGGTTGTGGAATGGCGCAGCCGATCGATTTCGTCATTTATGCTTGCTTCTTTCTCGATATATGTATCCGTTGAAGGAATGTACGACTCAGGCTGGTAATAGTCGTAATAGCTGATGAAATACTCAACAGCGTTATTGGGGAAGAACTCGCGCATCTCGTTGGTGAGCTGGGCGGCGAGCGTTTTGTTGTGGGCAAGGATGAGCGCCGGCATTTGCACAGCCTGAATGAGATGGGCCATGGTCATTGTTTTGCCTGAGCCCGTCACGCCGAGCAGGGTTTGGAAACGGTTGTTGTTGCGTATACCTTCAGCCAGTTTTTCGATTGCTTGCGGCTGGTCCCCTGCCGGCTCAAATTTTGCCACTACCTTGAAGTCGACCGCGCCCGGCGTGAATGCTCCAGGATAGCTGTAATCATAGGTTTTAGCCGCAACGGCAGAGGCGGCTGCGTCATCGCCTGCAGACTCAGCGACGCTCGGTTCCATGGCGCCATGGGCGGCACTGGCCTTCACGCTGTTGTCGAATACGCTTGAATTCACGTTGTTGGGAACGCCCGATGCCGCGCCATCGCTACCCAGGTCATCGACAGTGGTAATGTGCCCTTCGTATGGCTTCTGAGCAGTAGTCTTCGACGGCCGCCGCGCACGGCTGCCGCGTTCACCCTTTTTAGGGGTTCCTGAGTGTCCTTCGAGTTTCTTTGGCATGCCTACTGGCTGGATGAGGAAGTCTTCTCCGCTTCCTCGGTTCGATGAGACTTGTCCTCAATCTCCATTGCCTGCTTCATCTCATGCTGAGCATCAGTGAGGCTCTTCTTGAAATTGCCGAGTCCCTGTCCCAACGCGCGGCCTAATTCCGGCAATTTCTTAGGACCGAACAACAGCAGGGCCAAACCAAAAACTAATGCGATTTCTCCGGGTCCTACATTGAACATTTCGACGGCCTCTGCGATTCACTTCAAGTTTATACTAGCACGAAAAATGCCTGTTTTCGGGCATAGCTGCAAGGACGGCGATAGACCCATGCCATCCGGGCTGCGACGCAATGAAAGGTCATTCATCTTTCACTTCGACAAGGCAGGCTATTAGCCCAATTAACTACGAAAGCCCTGCCAGGTTTTCCGTACAGCTTCTTCAACAACGCGAGCCATCAGCGCAAATGATTACCGTTCGCCAGAAGATGCGCGTCATTACCTCCTCAACGTGCTGCTTGTCGGCCGAGTAGCGCTTAAATTCGTTGGATAGCTCACATTTGTTAAATCTCGCCGGCTTATTTGCCGTGAAGTCGAATTCGTTGCGGGCAGAGGCAGGCAGTGCGCTCAGAGAAGATAGCAAGAGAGAGGCTTGTGAAGCAGGCACTTTTTCGTTTCCAGGAAAGCAGCGAATTTCCCTTGGATTGCCCTCCGAAACCAACGGAAAAATTGACGCATGCGTCTGCGCGCTCGTATCCCCTACGTGTTTTCGGAATTGCCGCAGTTGATTTCTGATCCATCGCATGTGATACCAGAAGTGGTGCACATGTCTACCAGAAAGCGATGCTTCACTGGTGATTATTCAACGCAAAATTGAAGTAAGCTTGGCGATATTCTGCCAGGCAACCAATCAGATCCCCATCAGATGCCTTGAGATTCCCCCTCCACGTGGAGGAAATCGCAGGCTGTATATCCGCTGTATTGTTGACGCCCATACGAATGTATGTTATTTTAATGTCTGTTAGCTGTCATGGAGAGTCATCCGATGGCCATCGACTCACTGCAGTGCACCGAAAAAGAAGGGTCGAGATTGCGCAATGGCGATTGCATGACGCGGGAAGAATTCCATCGTGCTTACTGTGCGATGCCTGACAGTTACAGGGCTGAGTTGCTTGGCGGTATTGTCTTCGAACCATCTCCTGTGAGCTACGCACACGGGCAGAGCGATGGGGATCTGACATGGTTGCTCCGCGAGTATGCAGGTGCCACTCCTGGGACTGGCGTTGCCCATAATGTCACTGTCATGCTGAGCGATGACGATGAGGTGCAGCCGGATCTTATTCTGAGAATTGATCGGAAGTTCGGAGGAATGTCGCGCGAAACGAGAGAACACTACATTGTGGGACCGCCAGAGCTTGTAGCGGAGATAGCCTACTCGAGTCGTGCGATTGACCTCCATTTCAAGAAAGAGCGATATGCACTTGCGGGCGTAATTGAGTATGTTGTCGTTTGCCTTTGCCCAAAGGTCATTCACTGGTTCGACCTCAGAAATGGCAAGTCGGTGGAAGCGGACAAGAAAGGAGTCTTTCGATCTACAGTTTTTCCTGGTCTGTGGGTCGCTCGGAGTGGCTTGCTCGATCCGGATTTCGAATTGATGAAGAGCACACTCATGCGTGGTCTTCGATCGGCACAG
>DATNRC010000022.1:0-8672 GCA_036703705.1 Candidatus Obscuribacterales bacterium | reverse complement strand
CTGTGCATGCGATCGTGGACCTCGCGGCTTTCCTCGATTTCGCCCATGATGTTGGACACCTGGCGCGGAGCCTTGGGCCAACGGGACAGAGCGAAGAAGTCCGTCGAGTCACCAATCCAGAAGAGCGAGTGCGGGCGGAAGTCCGTCAGGAACTGCTCGAAGGCGAAGAAGATCGCCTTGTGGTGAGCCGGCATGTGAGGGTCCGGAATCGCCACACCGCGGTAGCCGTCGGGCAGGTTCAGGGACAGCACGCCCTGATAGCGAAGGAAGCCATACTTGGAGAGCGGAAGCGTGCCGCCGGCTGCCGTGTTGACGGTAACCTGCTCGAAAAGAGCGCGGCGGGCGGCTTCGCTTTCATTGAACATCCTGCGCTCGCGGGATGCCAATGTGACAGCTTCCTGAATCGTCGTTGCTGTCATCAGCTTTGACATTTGGGTGTCTCCTTCCCGCCTCTTAACCCTGAGGCGAGTTTTTGTTCAAACCTCTTTGCGGGAGAGGCGGGTGGTGTCGTGAAACAAACAGCTCTGAACCAGGCGAACTTACGACGACCATATCCCTGACTGCTTATGCAGTGTGACGAGGGACTCGAGAGTTGCGCCTGAATGATTGCTGTGGGGTTCGGAACCTAAAAATTCAGAGAGAGGTAGGGGTTAAGTAGAGGCTATGTAAATCAGAGAAAGGGAAGCAAGACTTGGAATGATGAACAAAGCTTAGGATCCAGTCATCTAGCGCACCCCGCACACGCGGGTAGTAAAGAGGAGGGCGCGCAGGCCGCACCTCTGGCGGGTTAGATGGATCTCACCAACAATCGCATAGCCGGAAACCTTGTGCCAGCTACATTCTTTGATGATTTGCGAAGCTAGGCGAAGGCAGAGCGATCTGCAAGAAGCAGGCATTGAGTAGTTGCCAAGAATGTTGCCGCGTTTTTGTTTTGTTGTGTTGTCAAGGGGAATGCCGATGGGTACCTGGAATAAATCACGACCAGCTCATCTGTTTTGAGCTGCCGAGCGCCGGCGAGGCAGAGTGTGTGGGGCTTTTGACGAGCGCCATTCGACGCTCGTCATTGGTGGCGAAAAACTGCATCCGCTCGGCAGAGTGTCTGAGGCCTTTGAACGGGCGCCCTTCAATGCTCGCCTTTGGGCTGCCTAAAAACCGCACCAGCACTGCCATGGCGCCAGTTTCACCATATGCGGTTTCAGTTGCCGGTCTGAGCAACAAGGCGATGGTTCCTTTCGTCCGTGCAATGCTCAAGGCGATGGTTCCTTTCGTCCGTGCAATTCTCGATATGTCTCTATGACATAAATTTTTGCGTTTTTTATGCCATACAGACATGTTTTGTCGTGTTGGCGTGACATGAGTCCAAAAATTATGTCTCGGGAACATATTTTCGTAGCGGCCTCGCGTTTACTGTCGCTCGCGTCTACTGTCGCTCGCGTTTACTGGCGCTCGCGTCTACTGTCGCTCGCGTTTACTGTCGCTCGCGTTTACTGCCGCTCGCGTTTACTGGTGCATTCGGCTGAACAGCGCGTCACGCGGATTGGGATCTTGCGACGCCTCTTTCAAACGGCGGAAAAGCGAGACTTCTTCAGGCGAAAGCTTTTGCGGAAAAACGACGTCTACCGTGACAAGTTGGTCGGCGCCTGCCAAGCCAAGCCCCTTCAGTCGATACACTCGGCCAGGCTGCGTGAGCGGCTGAATTTTCATTACTGCTTTGCCCGTGGCTGTTGGTATATCGATTTCAGCACCTAGCACGGCCTCGTAAATGGTCACAGGCACCGTGCAAGTGATGTCGCGACCCAGAATGCCCAGAAACGGGTGTGGCAGGAGCTTGATCTTGATGATCAAATCCCCATGGCGTGCCGCCCGCATATCATAGCGACCTGAGCCGGGGCGCCTTATCTCCAGCCCGTCATACATCCCTGGCGGCAGCTCGACATCATCGACCCGCTCCACATTGACGTAGCCAAGCCCCCGGCAGTTGGGGCATTGCATGCGGGAGGCGGCTCGCTGAGCCGAGCATTCCTCGCAGGGGCGGGGATCGCTTATGCGAAATTGTTTGGTGCAGCCCTTGATTGCCTCTTTCAGTGTTATTTCGCACTCCATCTCTAGTGCAAGGGCGCTAACTTTGGGATGGGCTCCTGTATCGCCAGCCGCAGCTTTCGACTGCCAGAGAGCGCGCAAATCGCCCATGCTCTGGCGCAAATGGGAGGTGTTCTTGTCGTACTCCTTGCGCTTCATGGGATCCATCAAGACTTCATATGCATCGCATATATCCTTGAAAGTCTTGATCATCAAGTCCGGATCCATCCCGGAAACGTTCACATGGGGGCCAAACTTCTCATAGAGCTGCTCGTAAGCCGCCTGGATCTCGCGGCCTGTAGCATCCGGCCGAACGCCGAGGATGTAGTAATAGTCCTTTTGGGTTTGCGTCTTGGATTTGGTTGGCTCGTCCACAATATGTGTTTCCGGAAGAGCGGATACCATGCATGCGCTGGCTTGTGTTTATATACCAAGCCGCGAATTTACCACATCATGATACACGGAAACGAATATGCTGCCGCACGTAATTAGCGGAGCCATACCAGCTTTTCCTGATATGGCTCCCGTCGGGTTCTCGTTAAACAGCTCAATTCTTTCAAGCGCCCGTCAGAGGCTCGTTTTTAAGCCTAGCCGCATTTGGAGAATCCGCAGCTCTGACAAACCATGCAGCCGTCAATTTTGAGCCATTGCTCGCCGCCGCATTTCCCGCAGGTGGGCAGCGAGCGAGCTGAGCCCTGGGGTTCTTGCGGGACGAGAACTTCAAAAGTGACGGCGGAGTCACGGCTGACACTTGGCTGTGCGAAGGCGTGGAGAACGGACTGTGCGCCTGTTTCCTTGGCTTGCGAATGCAGCCGGCTGTAGTGCTGAATTGCTTTTGCCAGTCCGTCGCAGGGCGACTGGATGACAACAGCTTTATCCGAGTCACTGAATTTGAAGAAAGCCGGATAACCGGATTGAATGTTGACGAGCTGGCGGACGATTGTGTTTTCGGCCTTCGCTCTTTCATCCTCACCAAATTCGGCGGCATACTGCAGGAAGGCTGACGCCAGTCTGCCCACAGCTTCGAAGAGTCCGGCCTCGATTGCGCCAGGCTTACCCATGCGAGCATAAACTTCAATTAACTGTCCTTCACGCTCTCTTTCATGGTTGAGGCTGACGTGCAATGTCGAACCTCCTTCGGGCGAGCCGACGCGAACCTTGTAAGTTTGGCCGGTGGTCTCTTCGATGTTGATTGAGCGTCTTTCGAAGTGCCCGAGCAATGAGAGCAGATCGAATTCGCGCTCGTAATCTTCTTTGGCGATCTTCTCGACTGGCTGGCTGAGTCTGGAGCCGTCAGGATAGAACGTGATGTCTTTGACGCCGAGCTTCCATGCCAGCATCGCTGATTCGTAAACAGCTTGTTCGCTCATATCAAGCGGAATCGAGCAGGTGTTGGAGACGGAGTTGAAAGTCTCCGGAAACTCCTCGGTGCCCTTGTGAATGGCAGCAAGATGCTTGATATACGCTTCGGGCTCTACCTCGACGCGAATGGGAAATGCCTTTTGCACGGCTTCCGGCACTTCTTCCAGACCGCGGCAAGATTTGTGATTGTTGCGGATTTTCTTCATCAGCGAAAGCTGCTCTTCTTCCGTTTGCGGCCAGGCGCCGTGCCGCTCCATCAAATCCTTGAAGCCGGGGGCGACGAAGTCGACGAAGCGCGATCGCACTTTGCGCGAGAAAACAATGCCATTATGCGGATCCACTCCCCAGCTCGTTTGCAGCGCTTGAGCCAGTGTTCCTGTAGGAGCATTGTTGGTCATGCAGCTGTTGCGCACGCGCAGGCCCTTCTTCTGGAATTTGCTTCCTTCCCAGAGCGGATAAACGCCGCGTTCTTTCGCCAATTCAACCGACGCTTCAAGAGAGGCTTTGGTGTAATTGCGGAAGAGTTCTTCCGTAGCGTCGAGAGCCTCCTGGGCGCCGAACTCCAGGCCGAGCCGCGAGAGATATTCGGCGATGCCGGCAAACCCGCCACCATTGCGGCGCTCGAGTCGGGCCGTCATATTCTGCGCCGGAATAGGATACCAGCTGACGTCAGTCACATTGTCCATGAAACGCTGCTGTATTTTAGCGACGCCTTTCATGGCGTTCATGTTGTAGGTGCCATCGGGATTCCAGAACTCTTCATGAGCGGCGTGCAGCGATGAAAGGTTGCAGTTGCCCATATACGTTCTGCCGTCATGGCCGGGTCCTGCGGGCAAAAACTGTTCGCCGCACGGATTGCAGGTGGTGAGATCGTACGCATGATCGTTGGCGTTTGCGCGATTGACCGCTTCGTAAAATGCCAGTCCGGGCTCACCGGAATCACGCATGCCTTCAACGATGCGCTGGAAAACCTCGGGCGCGTAGAAATGCGACTTCACCCGCACATAACTGTCCGTTATCTCGACGACCGCGTTTTGCAATTGGCGAGCGGCATCGAGAGCCTCGGGATAGCGCTTGAGGTCAACCGAATATTCTTCGTATGTTGGCTCTTTAGTGAGCTTGTTGACTTTGATCTGACCAGTCTTTTCATCCATGATTGGCCGCCGCGGATCATAAACCGGTCCTGCCCATGGCTCTTTGTTGAATGACGTCTGATAGAAGCGCTTGTCACGAACAGCTTCCATGAAACCGGGCATAGCAAGCACCGTGACGTTGGTGTTCTTCAAATAATTCTGGCGCTCGATGTATTGATGGTAGAGCTCGCCATATTTTTGCTCGGCAAGAGCAAGAACACGCTTCTTGTAAGTGATGGAATTTTCGCCGGGCAGCTGCTTCTGCTCGCCGAGCATGTCTTTGTAGATGCGGGAGAGCGACGGGGGCGGGATCAGCTTTTTCTTGTCGATGAAGAAAAGAATGTCGGGATGGTCTGAATTTCTGAGCTCGATGAGAGCACCGCCGCGGCGTCCACCCTGGGCTACCGCTTCCACGGCCTTGGCGATCGTTTTCTCGTAAAAGCGATCTGGTCCCGAAGCGGCGGCACCATTGGAGATAATCGACGACCAGGGGCGCAACGTCGATGTGTTCAGTCCCATTCCCATCGCCGCTTTGGCAGCAAGAGACTCAATGCGAGCAGCCTCCTGAATGCCTTCCAGGCTGTCCACAACATACGCCACGCCGCAGGCGGCAAGGCATCCATGACCGCGCAATTCGCTCGACAGCTCGCCCATGGCGATTTCGTGGTCGTTGAGCTTGTTCGTTTTGCCGGAAACAAAAGCGATTCTCAGCTCTTCGGAGCGCAGCCAGATGTCTTCTTCCTTGAGATTGAGAACCTTGCCGTGCGCCCAGTATTTGAGCACTTTCAAGGAGACAGCCGGATCGGCATTGATGTTGGCGGGAGTATTGGCCCAAAAACGCTGATTGCCGATGTTGTCCGCAAATATCCCCTTCCACTGCACCACTTTGGCATGCTTGAGCGCTTGCTCGAGTGTGATATCAATGATCTCTTGCGGAGAAAGAACATATTTCAGCTCGGCGATAGCAGTAGATGTAGCGACGCGGTGAATTATGTCGTTGACGTTTTCAATGGGCAGACCGGTTTTGGAGTCCCGCTTGGCATAAAGTCCGGTGAGAGTCTCTTGTGTCGACTCCCAATATCTTGGCAGGTAATCCTCCTGTTGAGCCTGTCCGGCAACGACCGGCTGGGGCTGCGTGCTGGAGTTTGATTTCAATTCCTTATGAACTGTCATCATATGCGGCGGGATCCTTTCTATTCTCTAGTGATGTGTGGGGCGGGCAGTTGCGAAGTGGTTGTGAGCACGGTTGCGAAGTGATTGTGAGGATGCTTGAGGACTGCGGGAAGCCCTGGTTGGCAGGGCTTTCCGCTGGCTTGGCTTGCAGCAAATTTAGATATGCGCTGGGCGGCCGAATAAGGTCCGAACAGCTATCGGATGTATCTGTAAACCTTATTTATCAGTCGGCGAGTGGCGTTCCACTCAAAAATTTCGGTTGGGAATAAGATACTACCGCTGGTGTCTCCAGGGCAATACACAATTTGAAACTTGGGAACGGTGAAAACGTTGAGATTAGCTACCGGGGCGGCTCTCGGGCTAGATAAAATGTGCAGGGCGACCCCCGGTAGCCGACCATATATAGCGTAGGCTCCCGCTTGGCATCGCCCGCGGTGCGCCCTCAAACAGCCAACTGTTGCGGTTTTTTAAGCACAGGGTTGACACGCGATATGCATTGCACCACTTTTGGTGCCTGATAACATTTCGCTATAAAGACTATATGTGGTGGCATATGTATCGTCTATGCATATAAAAAATGCCCAGCAGTCGATGTTCTCGGGCACAGCCGGTCGCTGCTCTTCACCACTCTGGACCGCAACCGGTAGCCGCTCTCGGGGCAGCACTAGCCGTTCTTAATCGCTTGCGTTTGTGAGCGGCGGATAATAAACATCGTTCGCCTTACCTCGGTATGGTCCTTGGACAAATGCTTCGGAGCCAAAGCATTACTTTCAACTATCATGATAAGGAAAAGTATTACTTTGCATTTTTGCGTTCTTGGGCCTGCTACATGGCTGCAAACAAGATGGCAAGCCATCAGCCCCAGCGATGGGAATTAGCTCTCAGGCAAAAACGATAATGTGCCGCAGGCTACTAAGCCTTTGCCAATAATGGCAATTCACTAACGATTACATCCCAAGGCACGCTTAAAAGCCCGTCTTCGGTCTCTTCAATCAAGCCGACATAAAGCAGGTCTTTTGCGTCCGTATGAACGTTCTTATAATCTCGATGCAGCTCGGCAGCCAGCTTCCGTATGCTCAAAGGACCAGCTGCTCTGAGATGCCGGAGCAGCTCAAACCGCTTCGGTGACAGGTACTTGAACAGAGTTGCCGTGTCCGTAAAATGCAAACGATTAATGGGCTCTTCAGGAGGCAAGCCCTTTTCCGCTCGCTTCCAGGCTTTTACAAAGTCATTGCCGGCCTGCGTGGCGCTGGCAATTCCCACGGTTAGCATTCTCTTTTGTCTAGCCAAGGCTCTCACCCCGTATCGTTTCGATATCTCTGAAGAAATCCGCTCTCAATGTCTCCACGTCGCTGAAATCATATGGCTCCTCCCGTTCATCAATATGCCGATGATCGCCCTTGCCTCTCTCATTGTCGTATCTCACGCGCGTTTTGCCTGGCAGTCCATAGTGAAGACGGTATTTGAGACCATGCGGATGGTCCTTCGTCTTTTCTGGCAATACCCACAGAACCATTTCCAAAATAGCCCCGTCCGGAAACCTCACCTTTTCGTGAAAGATCAGCTTTGCCCTCATCTGTTAATTGTACCATATGGCATCTAAACCATCACGAGGAGCCTCGCCTTTTTACTCGCAAATCTATGGTCTTCGTTGCTCTTTCCTCAGATGGATACTGTCTGAGCAACGACGATGCATACCGGCAGCTGGCAGAACGGGCATGCATTTTTCTTCGTGCAATTTTGCATTTCGAATGCAAAATTGCAAAGATGACGAAGTATTCAAGCCGTAGTCCGGCATTGTGTACTTCAAATCAGCTCGTTGCCCCAGAGCAGTTTGGCAAAAGTGGCGTACGGCAAAATCTCAATGCCGTCTTCAGTCTTCCTAGGGCGGCTTTCCAGGCAGACAACGATCCTTCGCTTTATCTCGGGATGGTCTCTGGCCAATTCCTGCAGTCCACGCAATTGTTTTGTCGTTAAGCGCGTCGACGCTTTGGCTTCGATTGCAAATTCCATATCATTGACAATAAAGTCAACTTCAGTTCCACCAGCCAACCTCCAGTAGCTCAATTCGTGCTCGCGACCGCTGTAAGAGCAGTAAGCACTTAATTCATGGAAGAGCCAGTTCTCAAAAGCTTTTCCGAACAACTCGGATCCTGGATCGAGAAGCCCTCTTTTGGACAGATAATTAACTACGCCGACATCTGCGAAGTAAAACTTCGGTGCTTCAATCAGTCGGCGTTTTGGGCGGTGTCGATATGCAGGCAAAAAGCTTGCAAGAAATGTCGACGAAGGTTGCTGCAAATTTGCACACATGTCGTCAGCCGAATGGGAGACACAATGTAAGCGATGACCAATATGTGTGGAGACCGACAGCGTACGTCGAAACCATATATGGTGCGGCGAACAATCTAAACGAATATCCGACTGTGGGAGGAGCCAGCTGCAGCTACAATCAAAATGGCTGTCTGACTGGAGATGGCGTTTGGACCTTTGGATACGACACCGAAGATCATCTGACACTAGCCACGAAGGTTGGCACAGTGGCGTCGTTTGTTTACGATCCGGTTGGACGTAAATCAACTCATGAATATTTCCTCTGAGAGGAGGAATGTGAGCATCGTGCATGCATCTCTTTTTTTGTTTCTGGGCACCATGTACGGTATCGCAAGATCTGGGAAAGTCGTGTCAGCGCACTCACGACTACACCGGTGTTCCGATCACTCTTAATCTGCTTACACCGCCATTATTGATATTAAGGCGAACGTGAGTGTAAGGGCCGACTGATTTGTTCTTGCTCAAATCGAAATAGTGCTGTTTGTGCGGCTCTAGCGGTGATTGGGGCAAGATCTGCTGCCAGTCATAATCCGGCCAGGTCAGATAGTCAATCGTGGCGCCGGGCGCGTGGCAGGCATCGATCCAGCCCAC
>DATNRC010000021.1:0-3468 GCA_036703705.1 Candidatus Obscuribacterales bacterium | reverse complement strand
GAGAAGACTTTGCGGGTCGGGATTGGAAATATACAACGATGAATAGGCGGGATTTGCCTCGCGCATGGGCACCACTCTCATCGAGTCGTCAATCTTTGTAAGCGCGCTTGCAAGCTCGAGAGGTCTTCCGCAAAGGTGCGCTCCTGTGGCATCGGCTTCGAATTCTCTCGCTCTGGAAATAGCGAGATTGATAATGGTTGCTGCAAAGGGAGCCAGGATGGCTAACAAGAGAGCGAAGATGGGATTAGGCGCATTCTCTCGATCGCCGTCGCCCAAAAACATTCCCATATGCGCTATCCAGGTAATAACGGACGCCAGTACGGCAGCGATTGTGGTTATGAGAACATCTCTGTTTTTGACGTGACCGAGCTCGTGGGCAAGAACGCCTTCCAACTCCCTCAAATTGAGCAGCCTGAGAATGCCTTCTGTAACAGCAATAGCTGAATGTTCAGGATCTCGTCCTGTAGCAAAGGCGTTGGGAGATTCTGACGGAATGAGATAGATTGGTGGAGTCGGGATATCGGCCTTTGCTGAGAGCCGCTCAACGATTTCGTAAAGATCCGGTGCTTCTTCTCGGCTGAGGGGCATTGCGCCATGTGCGGCAAGGGCAATCTTGTCCGAAAACCAATAACTGCCCACGTTCATTACCAGGGCGAAGAAGAAGGCGATGAAAACCCCCTCGCGCCCGCCAAATAAGCCGCCAAGCCCAATAATAAGGGAAGACAAAATTCCCAAAAGCAAAATTGTCTTCAACGTGTTCATATAAAGCTCCAATTGCAATTAAATTGCCGTGACTGTTCCTATTCCTGACTTTAGAGATTGTGCACGGGCTTCAGCCGAAGTGTATGAAAGTCTTAATTTTCCAAGTTGGCGCGCCCTTCAGTCAAACGGCAAAGACGGCAGCCGAGATTGCTTGTTCCGGCTTGTTCGGGGTTGTTGCAAAAGCCTTAAATTAGCCGCCATGCACCATTGCGGCTCGTATAATCGCCTGTGGCTAGGTCATTTTCGGGCATTGGCGCCCGTGTGAAAGGAGTGAAGAATGGCTGTCAAGGAACTCACTCGCGTTGAACGCGATTCGATGGGAACAATGGAAGTTCCGGCTGATGCATATTACGGCGCAAGCACGCAGCGAGCCGTTCTAAACTTTCCTATCAGCGACCTCCGTTTTCCTCGCTCTTTCATACGTGCTCTGGGCCTCATCAAAATGTATGCGGCCGAAGTCAATTCCGAATTCGGCGATGTCGATGCCAAAATAGCCAAGGCCATCAAAGAGGCTGCTAATGAGGTTGTTGAAGGCAAACTCGATAATCAATTCGTGGTCGATGTTTTTCAAACCGGCTCCGGCACTTCGACTAACATGAACGCTAATGAAGTGATCGCCAATCGGGCCATTGAAATTCTTGGCGGCAAGCTCGGCGACCGGACCCTCGTCCACCCCAACGATCACGTAAACTTCGGCATGTCTTCCAACGACGCCATTCCTACGGCCATCCACATTGCCGCTTTGATTGACATTAAAGAGAAGTTGCGCCCCGCGCTCGAACGGCTCTACAAGAGCCTCAAGGCTAAGTCCGAGGAATTTATGCCTATCATAAAGACGGGACGCACACACTTGCAAGATGCAACTCCGATCACTCTCGGACAAGAGTTTCTCGGCTACGCAGGACAGGCAGAAAGAGCCTTGCAGAGGTTGTCTCACGCTGAGGAGCGTTTGTCGGAGGTAGCGCTTGGTGGTACCGCAGTTGGTACCGGCATCAATTCCCGACCTGAATTTGCCGGAAAGGTACTGGAGAATATCTCCAAGCACCTGGGCATTAAACTCAAGGAATCAACGAATCATTTCCAGGCTCAGAGCACGCTCGATGAAATCGTCGAAGCATCAGGCACATTGAAAACCATTGCCGTCAGTCTCTTGAAGATCGCCAATGATATTCGCTGGTTGGGATGCGGTCCTCGTGCCGGCATCGGGGAGATTGCATTGCCGGAGGTGCAGCCGGGCAGCTCGATTATGCCGGGCAAAGTGAATCCGGTTATCGCTGAATCGCTGACCATGGTGTGCGCCCAGGTAATCGGCAATGACGCCACCATCGTTATCGCCGGACAGTCAGGCAATTTTGAATTGAACGTGATGATGCCGGTGGCGGCATTCAATTTGCTGCAGTCAGCTGTCCTTCTAGCCAGCGCCGCAGATAATTTCACGACAAAGTGCATTGACGGATTGAAGGCCACCGAGAGAGGGCCGGAGCTTGTCGAGCGCGGACTGGCGCTTTGCACGGCGCTCGTCCCTGCCGTGGGCTACGACACGGCCGCGTCCATATCCAAAGACGCATTTCAAAGCGGCGAAACCGTGCGTGAAGTGGCGCGCAAGAAAACAAAGCTCACAGAAGACGAGCTGAAGCATCTTCTCGATCCGTTCAAGATGACGAAGCCCGGGCTGGACTGAGAGATTCAGCAGCTGAAGTGCTGGAAAAAAATGGCGCAGTCCGGCCGGCGCTTTGGCTTAATGTCCTTCGAAAATCGTATTTGCCACATAGGCGCGGAGAGATTAATCAATTAATCTCCACATGATTAGGCTTGACGGCCGCTTCCTTCACGCTACAGTTCTCTCTTAAATGACGCTTTTCGAAGAATCCGAAGCAATCGTGGCAGACTTGAGGAGTCAGGGTTTTCGCTCTGCCATAGAGGCGGCTTATGCTCAGGACGGGACACAGCTCAACTCCTCCGATTACTGGTTTCCGAAAAGCGGCAGGCGCAATTATTCGCCTTTCCGTCGGCATCTTGGCGGCGAGCGGCAAGAGCAAAGTCCGCCGCATGTTCAAGATCTAAAACCGCCGAGCACGGATAAGCCAAGGACGCCTCAAGAAAAACCGCCGCATCAAGAGGAGACGATTCCCAATCCGCCGGGAGTTGATCCGGGCTACGATCCTAACCGGCCCTTTTGGAATCGGCCGCCGGACCGCCTGGATCCTCGCTATCGCAATTATGATCCTAGTCCCCACCAGGATGCGCCGAACGACTACATCGGCTCACCCTTTTATTACGAGCCATGGCTGCCTTTCAGTCCGTTGAGGCGCTTTAACTTGCCCCGGGAGGTCGTGATACCGATTCTTCAGCGCGGCGTTGAAGACAAAATGAGCTTGTTGTCCGTCGATCCATCGGATCCCAACGCCAAGGTGTACCTCAAAATTCGTCCTTCGATTGCCCAGATCTCCGTACGCGCAGGCTCCTCGTCGAAGTGGGCATATAACGGTACGGGCTTTTTCGTCACCAGGGACGGGCAGCTAGCCACGGCCTACCATGTGGTGGATGATGCTCAGGAAATTCAAGTAAAAACGAGCAACGGTGACGTTTACCAGGCGCGCGTAAAAGAGAAGCGCCCCACCGTCGACCTTGCCGTGCTCGAGCTTATCGACAAAAAGCCGGGCGAGACCTTCATACCTCTGCCCATCGCGAAGTCTTCTTCGTCTC
>DATNRC010000020.1:0-9493 GCA_036703705.1 Candidatus Obscuribacterales bacterium | reverse complement strand
GAGGAAGCACCGGGCCTCTGAGCTGCGATGAAGCAATAACTAGCACTAAGTAAGTCTCAACGCCTTGCCTGCCTCAGAAATTGGCTTGTAGAGCCAGAGGCAGCGCTGGCTGATGTTGTCCTGCGGCCAGATTGGACCCATGAGGTTCAACTCGGCGGGAATCAGATCGCTCGGCTTCAAGCTCTGGAGCACGCACACCCACGACTGCTGTTGGCGAGTCAAAGGCGTGCCTTTGGCACGAATCTGCTCCAGCCCTTCGTGAAACTGAGCGAATGTCTCCTTCTGCTTCGCATCGCTAAAAAGATAACCGTTGTCGATTACCCATTTGGCTACGTGGTAATGGCTGGGTGCGGCCTGCAGGAGGTCGTAACCCTTTGCCTTTGCCAGACGCTCGAAGCCGGGGAGAATCAATTCGCTCACGTCCTTGATGGGGGCACCAGGCTGTCCTGGTGCTCGCTTGCCTTTCCACGCTCTCTTGAACAACGCCACGAATTTCTCCGGCTGGTCCAGGAAGGTGTAAGGCTGACTGATGAACTTCTCGAGCTCTACGTCTCCGTCTGCTTCCGACACGCGCGATCCGGGCATGAATCCGTAAACGGACAGCTCGCACGACTTGAGTTTGCCGTGAAGCGGAGCATTGAGCACCGGATCGTCGTACGGGAAGTCGAGAAGAGAACAGTCGTTGGCACGCTTCGTGCCGTCGAAGCGGCGATCTCTGAGAGCTGCTTTGAAGATAAGCTCGCCGCGATGACGTTCCACGTCACCGAACCAGCCTATTGCTTCCACCTTGATGAGATCGCGTTTGATGACGAGCGCACCATTGGCCGTCTTGTAGAACGAGCTGAGGTAAGGGAAGCGCACGAAACCTTCCTGACCACCAAACAAGCGGTGATTATTTAGATTCGTCACTTCATCACCGGGAAACCTTCCTGCGACGGTCTCCATCAAACGCGGCGGATCGATGCGCACGATCCGACCGAGGAGCCCCTGAGTTATGGGGCTCACCAGCTCTCGCCAGACTTCCTCATCGGATACCTGGCAGATCTTGCTGAGGCCCAAAGCCTCCGGAACATCCAGTTTGCTGAATTTGACCATAGAGGGAATTCCTTACTCGACCAGGGGGTCGGCAGTTTCAGCTGAAAGCGCAACAGTCCTGTGCGCATCGTGCGCACAGCAACCGCGTGTTTCTCCGTCTGAGCTTCAGGGACGCCCGAAGCGCGCCTTACGAACAAACGGTGCTTTACATGCCTTGTTGTTTTGAGAAAATCAGTCTCTCAAGGAAAAGACAAAACTCCCCCGTCACATGTGATGACGGTTTTCCCTGTTTGCAACACAGGTCTTTACTTATGAGGGGATCTGTCTTGAAGACTCCTGAAGCAACTGATGGCAGCAGAACTTACTCAGGTTATTGACTTCATACTTGCACGTTCAATCACTTGAGAACTCAAGACAATTGCCAGCCTTTGCCCGCTCTTTCGCGTACAACCGCCACTGGTGCCCGACTGCAGTGGACACCATATGAAATTGCCCGGCCCGGTCACGCTAAGAGCGCCAACTGTGATGGCATCCCGTAGCAGAAATTGTTGCTGTAAGGGGTGGAAGAAAACGGTCATCCGATATCGGATGACCGTTTTCAAGAGCCAACAAAATTCAAGCCCCTCTGTCGCGTGAAGACTCGCATGCCTGGGCCCTGAGCTGTGCTGAGCTTGTTTACAGAATTGCCTGGCAAGATTCGCGCTCAGACAGAGTGCGCGGGAAAACCTATGAATTCACCAGCTCGATAATCTCTTGCACGTCATAACCGACAAGGCCAAGGTCGCTCAGAGTGCGTCCTTGCTTCGAGAGATCTGACTGCAATACAGCGCTTGCCAGCTCGATGATGCTGTTGAGAATGGGAAGCGGAGTGCGAGACAAGCGTCCCATGTCGGACAGAAGAACAAGCGTCTCTGCCACATCGCGTTTCAACACCTGCCGCGCCGCCTCGGGTGAAAGCGCTTCCGCCTGGGCCTGTTCGAGCAGGCTTTGTCCGAGATGGAGAAGAACATCTTCCAGGCTTCCTTGCGCCGCCTGACAACGCGCGGTGTGTGATAGCGCAAACTCTCGCAGAGCTTGCGGAAAGGTTGGCACAACACACTTGAAAACTTTCGCCAGGCTCTGAATTTCAGCATCAAGGCTGGTGGCAATGGAGATAAGGGACGGATTCAAAAGAGAGCAAATATTGTCAAGTGATTCATCGCGTCCACCCACTATTCCTATAAGAAGGAGGGTCGGCCTGAGGATCCTCTCGACATCCGACAGTCCTCGCTCAATCACGTTGGAAGCAGGTACAAGACCGCCGGAAAAAGCATTGGCTACCGGTAAGCCGCGCCTGGTCTCATTGCGCGAGTTGCCACAAATATTGACGTTTTCACGCTGACCGATAATAAGAAGAACATTTTCCTCTACTTTGGCAAAATCAAAGAGATTGCCCATTTCGATAACGTTCAGTTGAAGATCTTTCCTTTGAGTGCGGGCATCGTGCGCGCACTGCAGCCCTGCGCCGAGCGAGGCGTTGACCAGGCACAGGGTCTGGCCGTGTCTCATATGCGGAATCATCTGCTTCAGCACTGCACCGCATTCAGTGGCACCTCCAGGAATGACCAGCGATTCACTCTTGCGCATTGCTTGCTCAACATCGCTTTCCAGCGCCGCAAATCGCAATTCGCCTCTATAACTGCTCACGCCGGCTCGTCGCACTCTGACCTCGAATTCCCTGGGCATTTGCGCCTGCGGTGTGTTGGTCAGAACTCTCACACCATGCCCGTTTTGCGTCAGCAGGCAGGCAAGGGCGAGGCCCACTTCGTTGTCGGCGTAAACGCAAATATCCGAAGCGCTTCCAGGAAAAACAGCATTTTGCTGAGGCGCCTGAACACCGGCAGTCATGCTCGTCTGAACATTCTGAGTCGAGACCAGCATATTCACCTCTCTCTAGGATCGCGTCGCGCACAAAGGCGCTCAAACGCTGAAACGTTGTTGCGAAGGATTGCTTTGCCCTTTGGTAAAGCCATTTGCTGTCAACTCCAACAGAATAGTCACGAACCGATCGGATGACAACCCCTTCCGGCAAGGTTTAACCTCAATTGTAATTTCCGAAAGCGATCTACCAAACAGGCAAAAGATACGCACTTCCTATGCACCGCGCCGACGAGTGGCATCCCTCTTTCATATACAATCGATCAAATTTGCAACACTTCGAATGGTCACAACGTTACACGCATGCAAATAAAGTCGGCGACCACTCCGCGCAAGCCGCGCCAACAAAGCCATTCGAAGCTCGCGCCAGCCAGTGGTTCGAAAAACGAAAAACTTTTGGATCATGGACCGGTTTGTCGGAGAAGCCAGGAATACCAATTTCGCACTCCAGAAATCGGCTCCTTACAGGCGTTTAGCTGCAGCGGGCAATAAGGCGAGCGATCATATATTCTTCATTTTGTAGTTGCAGAAACCAGGAATACCAATTTCGCACTCCAGAACTCGCCTCCTCACGAGCTTTTCCAGCCGCACAGGCAACAAGACGAGCGATCACATATTCTTCATTTTGTTGGAGCGACATGCCCGGCACACCGGAGTTGTCAATAGAGTCACTCGTCGAAAGCCAGCCCCCGCTTAATTTCAGCGGCTCTCGCCTCATCTATCGTTCCTTTCCGCAAGGCAAGATTCACTGTCTCTTTGCCGAGTGTCGCATAAATTGGAATCGCCTCGGGGCGGCTGCGCCGGATAGCTTCCATATGTCTTTTCACAGTTCTGACGTCTCCCCTGGCAATCGGCCCGGTGAGCGCGGAAGGCGGCCCGAGAGCATCAATGTTGTCGAGGGTGCCTTTGACAAGCGGACGCAATGCCATCCAGGCTATGCCTTCGTCGACACCGGCTCTGCACATCAACTGGAGAGCCACGTCCATGAGAGTGACGAAGTAATTGCATGCCACCACAGAGGCCGAATGGTATAGAGCCTTGCCATCGCGGGCGATGGCATATGGTTTGCCGCCCAGCTTCTCAATAAAAGAACTTACATCGGCAACCGCCTGGGCGTCGCCTTCCACAAACCAGAAAACGCTCTCCTTATCGCCGGCAGCCGCCCGCGCATCAGCGAATGTCTTGAGCGGGTGGGCGGACACAATGTTGGCACCACAGAGCTCTTTCGCCGACAAAAGCACTTCGCTTGAAAGCGCGCCGCTCAAATGCGCCACCAAGCTTTCACGTTTGAACGCTTTTGCTTGAGCGATCTCCGCACAGACGGCGCCAATTGCGTCATCGCTCACCGCCAGCAACGTCAAATCACCCAGTCGGGCAGCTTCCACGATGGTGAGAGCCTGCACTTCATTGCCTGCCGCCCTTGCTGCTTGCTCGCATTTGCTCTTGTCTCTGCCGCCTATAGCAACGACATTCAGCCCTGAGCGCCGCGCCTTGACCGCCAGAGTTGTTCCCACCTTTCCCGGACCGATGATGACGACTTGCGAATTTTCAACGATAAAAGACATCAGCGCACAACAACATTGTCGATCAGGCGCACATCGGCAATCTTGGCCGCCAGCAGGATAACCATTTTTTGGCAAGCGGTCTCTAAAGGTTCGAAGGTTTCGCTGTGCCGCGCCTCGAGATATTGCAAGTCAACCGATTGGCTGGCGGCAAGCTCCTTGCGCCCGCGCTCGAGAGCTGCTTGCAGCGAACCTTTACAGAGCGTCTCATCGCGTACCTGACATAAGGTTTTGTGCAGGATCGGGGCTAATTTGCGATCCGCCTCGCTCAGGTAAACATTGCGCGAGCTAAGGGCTAATCCGTCTTTTTCACGCACCGTGCTCACACCATGGATGGTGACTGGAATATCAAGGTCTCTGACCATTCTCTTCACGACGAGCAATTGCTGATAGTCCTTTTCGCCGAAGAATGCGTCATTGGGCTCAACGATGCTGAACAGTTTGTTGACTACCGTGGCCACGCCGACAAAAAAGCCCGGCCGAAAATGACCCTCCAGACAATCAGCCAGTTCTGCCGGCGGATAGACTTTCGTGCACTTGTCCTTGCCCTCAGGATACATCTCCTTTTCGCCAGGAAAGAAGACTGCCTCCACTCCTTCCTGAGCAAGCAATCCCAAGTCCTTCTCAAACGTTCGCGGGTATCTGCCGAAGTCTTCCGTGGGGCCGAATTGCATTGGATTGACGAAAATTGACGCTATTACGTGGCGGCAGTGCTTGCGCGCCTCCTTCATGAGGGCCATGTGTCCCTCGTGCAATGCACCCATAGTGGGCACAAAACCCAACACAGGACGGTCGTCCTCAGCCCGCGCCCTCTCCCGCAAACTGTCATGCCACGACCGCACTTCGCCAATCGTTTCAAGAACACGGACTTTACAGCTGGTGAGACCATGATTAAGAGACACTGTCGTCCTCCTGGAGAGAAGTTGCCGCCGGGAGACACATTATCCCATTCCCCACGCCGTACCGTGCCCTCAATCTAAACTATGGCAGGTTGGCAGCTAAATTCTTTCGTCAAGAGCAACCTTCATTTCTTCGCTTCTGTCATCATTTAGGACATGCTGAGGCATAAAATCCGCAGCGGAAACAAAAACAACCAAGGGTGAACCATGTCGATCGCATTCGAGGGCCGGCTTGCCGCAGCCATCATTCTCTTGTTTTCCATCATGTGCGCGCCTGCGGGGGCAGAGATTGCCAGAGAACGCACCAGCCTTGCCAACACCCGCAGCACCGCAAAGGCGCAGGCAGTCAGACAATCCGCCGAGGCAAGGGCTCTTGCCGACGCCGTGCTCAAAGCATACGGCGGCTACGCCAAGATGAAAGAGCTCGACGAAAGAGCTTTCAAAAGCATCGGCAAAATCGTGCAGTTCTCCACAATCTCAAGCGCCGCCAACACATTCGATTCGGAAACCGTCAGCAAAGGGGAAATGTTGCGCACTAAAATCGACCTCATGGGTCAACCGCTGGTGACCGGATATGACGGCAAGCGGTGCTGGATCCAGCAAGGTGAGGAGGTCTTTCCGGCAGATCCGACGACCACTCAGCGCATCGTAGAGGAAATCAAACACGGTCTGGTTTTGCTGCTGAAGCTGGGCGAAAAAGATGCCTCCTTCGAGATAGGCGATAAGAAAGAGGTGCAGGGCAGGCCCTGCACGGGGTTGAAAATTTACGCCGAAGACGGCAAAGCGACGACCTTTTACATCGACGATGAAACCCATCTCGTTTTGCGCAGTGAATATCTGGGCACCGATCTCGAGCAGGGCGTAAACGCCATGAAAATCTATGACTATTCGGATAACAGGCCGGTTTTCGGCTCAGTGATGCCCTACCGCGTCGATGAGTTCAGCGACAAAAAGAAAACCTCGGAGACAACGATCGTCTCTATCGAGCCCGCCAACGTGGAAGATTCCATCTTCAGCATGCCCGAGGAAAAACAAATTGCCCGACTCAAGCAAGGTCCCGTCGTCATCCCGTTTGATTATGTTTCCAATGAAATCATCATCAATGCCACGGTCAACAACAAAATGACCCTGCGCTTTCTCGTCGACACCGGCGCCACTCAGAGCATATTCAACCAGGATATTGCCAGGGAAGTCGGCGAGTTCAAGCCCTCCAACTTTGCCATCACTACTGGTGCCGGACATATGTCCATGAATTACATGAGCCTGGACACCCTGCAATTGGGGGAAGTGACTCTCACCAACGTTCCTATTGCCGTCACCAATCTGTCCAGCTTTGCCCATCTGGTGGGAAACAAGCCGGCAGGTCTCATCGGCGCCAATATTCTCAAGCGCTTCCTCGTCACCGTCGACTACGACAAAAAGCAACTCATTCTTGCCGACCCGCACAGCGTTACCGTTGCCGAGGGAGCGCATGTGGTGAAAACCAAGCCTGCGCTCGGCGTCTCCGGGCTGGCAGTGGAAGGAGTGATTGACGGCAAAGTGACAGCGACATGCCTCGTAGACACAGGCGCAGCTTTCAACAACATTTCCGAAACGGTCGTCAAACCTATTTTGCCGCCGTCCTTATTGCCAATCGGAGAAGTGCTCGGCCTCGACGGCAAGAAGATCAAAACCAGCTCTGTTCGCTTCAAAAAGATAGATTTGTCCGGCGTTTCCGTGGACAATCCGGTTTTTTCCGTCGCCCCCGCCAGCTCCGCCGCAAGCCAGGGCATATTCTCGGGAGCCACGCAGTTAGCCGTTCTTGGCAATCCATTCTGGAAGCGTTTTCGCCTCACCATCGATTATCGCGGACAGCGGCTCATCCTTGAGCGGTCGCAAGAAATGCTCGCCCTCGCCGAGCTGCAAAAAGAGCTGACAGAGACGAAAAACGCCTACCGCCAGTCGCCGGATTACAGGCGGGCCACACAACAATTTCGGGAGCTCGCCAACAGGGCCCGGCAGCAAGGACTCAAAGGAATGGAAGCTTTGTGCATAGCAGAAGGGGCCGCCGTTGAATTCGAGAACGGCATGGCGACCAAGAAAACACAGCTCATCGACTCAGCCAACGCGCATTTCGAGGAAGCGGTGAAGGTGGCACGAGAGGGCGGCACAAGAGAGCAGCAGGCGCAGGTATTAGCCATGTGGTGCGCGCACCAGTTCACACGCGTCACGACGGCGCAGGATCTCGCAAACTCCAAACGGCTGCTTATTGAGGCTACGAAGCTCGCCCCGACAGATCCTGCCGTGTCTACAGCAGCCGCGCTCATGCTCATCGGCATGAAGCAGTCCGAAATTGCCGAAAAAGTGCTCGATCAATCATTGACTCTCGACCCTTCAAACTGGACGGCTCTGTGGGCCAAGTACAAAATCAATCAACAGGCAGGCCGTCTTGAGGTAGCGAAGCTGGTAATGACACAACTCAAGTATTACTACCCGTCGGCAGTGGCCGTGAAGAATCTGGAGGCCATGCACCCTTCTTCGGGCGGCGTCTCGAAGCTGCGCCTCGCCGCCGGCGCTCAACCATAGCTTCAATTGGTCCTGTAAACACGCACAAGTTGCGAGCCGCTGTTGTCCGTCCAATAGACATAACCTGGCTGCACAGTCAATGTGCCGTCGTTGAGGCTGAAATTATCGTCGTTGAACATGAGGTACAGCTTGCCAGTGCCTGGCGGCGTGAGGTTCCATTGATCTTTACCGACGAAAAAGAGGTTTCCATTTTGTCCCACGCGGCCAATCAAACATCCCAGTGGCAGCCCATTGGTAATTGATTTGTAATATGAGTAGCCGTCCGCATCGAGAAGCGCATCTCCTTGCATGGCGCGCCATGTACCCCTGGCAAAAAAATCAAACGTGAGACGATTGCCCTGCTCTACGACGATGTTCGTCTCCTTCCAGAAGGCATCCTGAGCATTGACTGTTATGTCTTCTGTTTGCAAAATCTTTTGCCCAGGCATCGGCTGCCACTGTCCGCCGGTTGGGTAATTCCAGCTACCAAGCACGCTTGAGCCTGTCGAGCCGGAAGAGGATGATGCACCCCTGTATGTGCCTGCCGATCGATTGACGAGACTGTTTCCCTCGCAAAACAACTCCGGATGTTCTAAAAGCCGCTCCCATTCCAGACTTAGCTCAGCCGGTTTTCCCAGTCCGGGCACATCATCAAGCCCGGGCACCGCGGAAAGATCCAGTAGCGGCCCCAGTCGAAAGCTAACTCTGACCGTCCCTTCGTATACATTATTTGCCGTGTCCACCGGCGGCAGCAGACCTTGATTGGGACCGAGGATTGTTGTTTGGGAAGAATAGACATTCGTCTGTTTGATGTATAAGTCCGCCCCACAGCCATCAAAACCTTTTACCGCTTGCATGCGGCTGAATTGCCCAAGACCGGACTGCGCAAGATTCTTTGCTTCCAGACTCATACAACTCAGCGCTTCATCGAGGTTATTGGCAGTGGCCACATGAGTAGCGCACTGGCGGGCTGTTAGAGCAGCCGTCGCAGCCCCGCATGCCAATCCAATCAAATCAATGGCCGGAAAGATGACCAGAATAAGAACGATCATTGAGGGCCCGAATTCTGTAATGCCCGAAGCTCCTGTCATGGAACGCAGTCGCGAATTCTTTACTTCCCGGCGAGCCCCGACCCCACACAGGAGGTGGCGACGCAAAGAGCTCTTTGATGCGCGTTGATTGTCCATACGTCTCAGCGTTTCCTGTGCAAATCTGTCGGCTCAGACACGAGATGATGGCGTGAAAGGGGTCCTGCAAGGACGACAACCTGTCCCTACATGAAGACGACGTGCTGTAAGGTCATCCAGGTTTGACTTCTATATGCCCCAAAACCTGCACTTTTTTCTCACCGTGCAGCTTCACACCGATGCCGCGGCGGGAATTGGCGAACGCTATCTAGCTAGTTCGTACTGAAAATTGCCTTCAATTGCGCGTCTTTGAGTTTTCTACAGATTGGAAACCGGAATTTGCGCGCAAACTTTCCGAAGATATCCAATTACATCGCTCATGCATAGCTCATTGAGCCAAGCGAGCCCG
>DATNRC010000019.1:0-19295 GCA_036703705.1 Candidatus Obscuribacterales bacterium | reverse complement strand
TCATAGCGTGGATTACCTGCGGTTGCTCGCAATCGACTTTGAGCTCATCAGAAAATGAAGACCTCAAGCTGGTTCAAGAGCGAACGGAAATGGTGAGAAGCCAAATCGCTGCCAGGGGGGTGCGGCAATCGGATGTTCTCGAGGCAATGAAAAGCATTCCCCGCCACGAATTCGTACCAAAGTTTTTGCAGGACTCCGCGTACGAAGACACGCCGCTTCCCATCGGTCACGGACAGACCATCTCTCAACCATACATCGTCGCTTTCATGACCGAGGCGCTAAAACTGCGTCCCGGCGATCGCGTCCTTGAGATTGGCACGGGCTCAGGCTATCAGGCAGCAGTTCTGGCCAAACTTTGCAAGGAGGTCTACACAATCGAAATCGTGGAGCCTCTCGCTCAGCAAGCATCGGCAACGCTTGCTCGCCTCGGTTTCAAAAACGTGCACGTCAAAGCTGGAGACGGATATAAAGGATGGCCGGAATACGCGCCATTCGACGCCATCATGGTGACGGCAGCGCCCGATCATATTCCTGAGGCGCTGACCGAGCAACTGGGAGAAAACGGCAGGTTGGTGATTCCAGTGGGCAAGGATTCGCAGAATTTGATCCTCATTACCAAAGCCGGCGGCAAACTTTCTCGAGAAACCATTCTTCCCGTTCGTTTCGTGCCCATGACAGGGGAGGCGGAGAAACGCTCGAAATAACTGTCCTGCCTAACCGATGCAGGACTGAGAGAATGCATCTCATTTAATCTGAGCCCTGCAATCTGCCGCCAACGCCGCACACATGATATCTTTACAAGTCAGTGGGATATACTCGCATTGTCAATGCGGGAAACGCCAAAACGGTCGGCGCGAGATTAGACAGATGGGTTCGTCTTCATTATTCAGATGGCTTTTGGTTCTGCCGGCAGCACTTATCGGTTTTGTGCTCGGTCAATCCAGCTTCGCCCTTGTCAAATTTCTCTTTTCGCAGAACCCCGCCTTGTCTTCATTCCTCAATGCAGGATGGCTCATAAGCGACTGCCTGGCTTCGGCGCTCTTCATTATTCTGGGAACAAAAGTCGCTCCAAACTACCGCTTTCTGACGGCCGTTGCACTGAGCCTGGTTGTCGCTACCTGGCACGGCGTTTTAATCGGAGCGAACCCTTTCCAGCCGGTAAGCGAGCAGCACTCTGAAATCATTGTTGCACTCACCTGTTTGACCGGACTGGCCATCAGCATTGTCGTCTGCTGGGAAGCCTATCTCAGAGAGCGTGAATGGCAAGAAACCGAATTGAGAAATTTCGTGCCGGAAGCCGAGCAAGTGGAGGAAACAAGCGAAAGAGGATACGCCGTGCCGCGTCGCGAGCGCAAGTCATCCGAAGGCTCCTACGATGCGAACAAGCCTGCCGCCTTCACAAGCCCGAAAGAGCAAACTTACTTCGCCCACGACCTCATTTTGCTCGAACGAGAGCTTCTTCGCATAGAGCCCTGCACGGAGTCATATATTTCCGCCTTGAGGCTGGGCATAGCCATCGAAAGAGATGAAGGCTATACCAATCTGGAGGGCGAAAGTTTTTCTTTCGCTCAGCTCATGCGCGATTTAGCAATGCGCATTTCCGTCAGGCATCCTGAAGATGGTGTTTGGCTCGAAATCGCCGGCATCTTCTGGCAGTATCCTCAAAGCACTCACAGCGAGCGTTCTGCCGCTCTGGCGCGCATATTGGAATTGCTTGCCGGCATAAACCCAGGGCGCGGCAACGGCGCAAAAGTTGAATCGGGCGCCACGAAATCCGAAGGCTAGCGCGCTCGCGCCCCGCGATGGCGGATTTCTTTAAGCGGGCTTCAAAGCCATGAGATTGAAGATTTCGACAGGCTCGATTTTGTCAGCGGGGTCGAATTGGAAAACGCGAGAGTAGAAATAGAGCTCCGCCTCCAATGCGCGCGCGATATTCTCGGCTTTACGAAATCCGTGCTGCTCGCCTTCGAAGAGCATGTAGGCGACAGGGAGGCGGCGGGCTTTAAGTGCCTCGACCATCGCTTCTGACTGACCGGGAGGAACAACTTTGTCCTCGCTTCCCTGCAAAAAGATGACGGGGCAGTTGAGCCTTTCCGGGAAATTGATCGGCGATCGCTGGCGATAAGTCTCAATTCTTTCCGAATAGGGTCCTACCAGTCGATCAAGATATCGACTTTCAAATTTGTGCGTGTCCTTGGCCAGTGCCTCCAGGTCGCTCACACCATAGTGACTTGCTCCGGCTTTGAACACGTCTCCAAACGTGAGCGCGCAGAGGGTTGTGTAACCACCGGCGCTACCACCCGTAATCGCCAGTTTGTTGCGATCGACCTTAGCTTGAGCGGCGAGAAATTTTGCCGCGTTTCGACAATCAGCAACATCAACCACTCCCCACTTTTCGTTCAAACGCTCACGGTAAGACTTTCCGAAGCCTGTGCTGCCCCCGTAGTTGACGTCCACCACGGCGAATCCTCTGCTTGTCCAGAATTGAATGGTCAGACTGAGCGTGCTTGAGGCAGCGCTTGTAGGACCGCCGTGACTCTTCACGATAAGCGGCGGCAGCTCGTTATCTCCTGGGCAAAAGTCCTTGTTTTTGGGCGGATAGAAGAAGGCCTGGGCAGTCAGTCCCTCTTCCGTTGGAAATTCAATGGTTTGCGGCATCGAAATGTAGCTGGGATCGATTTTCAGCTCGCTTGCTTTTTTCACCGTCTTGACAGATCGATCCCCGAGGTCAAACTCCAGCACCGCATTGAATTCGGAAGGAGAGCCTGCGCACATCGCAGCCTTTGAAGCGCCTGCCCGCACGTATGCAAAACTGGTATAGGGAGTGCTCAACTCCTCCAGCATCGCCTTGCCGGTTTTGAAATCCACGCTGATGACGGCGAGCGACCAAATTCCCTTGTTATTGATTGAGCACAGCACCCTTCCGGCACCGAGAGGAGCATAGCTGGAAGTGCCGAAAACCCATTGCGGGCCGGTGAATTCTGCTTCCATCTCAAGCACGGCCATGGGTTGCCATTGAGAAGGATCCGCTTGTGCTATCCGCTCTGACGGAATCACATAGAGATTCCACCATCCGGTCCGATCGGAGATGAAGAAGAGATCTCCCTCCGGAGACCACTGTGGCGTGGAAATAGATTCGTTTTCTCCACCGCCAACTTTCCAGGACGTCGCAATTCGACCATCGCCGTCAAGCCTGGCAAGCCAGAGCTCTGTGCCATCCCAGGGCATGTTGGGGTGGTTCCAGCAAAGCCACGCAAGATATTCGCCGTCGCCGCTCAATTTCGCATTGCTGTAAAAGTCGCAGCCGTCGGCAAGAGTGCTGATCGCTCCTTCGTCATCTTCGGCATAGCTCACCGCCACCACCGAGTTGATTGCTTCGCGATCTTTCTTTGAATGATCCTCGCCCACACATATGAGGCGCTTGCGTTTGGCATCGACGCAGGGTTCTGCAAAGCGCATCGCCGGGCTTTTCGTCACCTGCACAGGAGAATCACCACGAGCGATGCGGTAGATTTGCTGATCAGAGAAATTGCTGAAGTAAATCACACTCCGGTCTGCGACATAGTCTCCGCCGCCGTATTCATGCACGCGATTGCGCGCATTGAACGGAGACGGAATTGCATCCTCGACTTTTCCCGACGGCGATCGACGGACGACGACATTGCGACCGCCCTCCTGGGACGCCCCTCAAGCCAATAGAGATCGTCGCCGTCCCACATCACCTGCTCCAGCCGTATGGTTCCGCCCGCAATGTCAGCTGCTTTGATCGGAGATGCCCACGACCCGTACTTTGCTCTCATCGAACTCATTTACTTTCCCCGCGTTCCATCACTTACTGCAACATCGTCACTATACAAAATTAGTAAACGCCAGGATCATTTCAAGCAAATCATTTGTAGATTGCCAAAACGCAGGCGCAAACGATTTTTTGCAAAAGCCGTTCGCGCTGGAAGAGCTCGAGGCGCGCATACGATTTTTGCTGGAGTCGGGTAAAGTCCGCACGATGCAAATGGCGGAAATCTCAGCTTAGCAAGAAAGCAAGCCGGAAAAAAAGCAAGCCGGGGCAAAAGCACCGGCTGCTCAACCCTTTGAATAGGTCGCTTATGACCGACGGTCACAAACCAGATACCGCTCTCGTCACAACTGGCGCAGCGGCAATTTATCGTCAGTGCCGCGACCCTTAGGCGCGGCTGTCTCCCTTAGAGCCCCAGGTTCCACAGTATGTCACCTACGAGGCCGCGCCAATTTACGCGGTCCCGATAGCGATAATACGGATATCCGTAATATGGATTGACATACGTGCTGAACGATGGCGACACATAAACCTGACCGCTGTAGGGAGTGTAATAGGAGCCGTAATACGGTCCGTAATACGAGAACCTCCAATCATCCCAATGGGACGCCTGCGCCGGCGTTCCCATTGCTGTGAAACCTACCAGCAGCCCGGCCAGGAGACTCAGAATCGCAAAACGACGTTTCATATTTAAGACCTCCTTTATGCCAGGTTCGGCATTCGTGATTAAGTAGACGTTGATGTCAACAAAAGTGCCTTAAATCTGCCGCCTTTACATGAGGTTTTCAGCAGGCCGCAAGAGCGTAAGCCTCGGCTGTGCCACCGCAAGCGACACCAGAGGCGCGTTTGACGAATTAATGGCGCGCCGCCATACAAGCTCATCTTCAACACCGAGATTTGTATCAATTTTCTCTCCACTCGTTTACAACCAGGCGCTATGCAGAGTGACATCGTCTCGAAATCTCACTGCTGAGCTTGGCGGAGAGAGCTCAGGCGCGCTCGCGCGTGAAAAAAGTTAAACAGTTTGTCAAAGAATGCACTTGCTTTGCCGATGAAGGAACAGCCGACATGAGTCGAGCGTCTTGTGCGCCGAAGCTAGGGACAAAAGTCCACTAGAGGAGAGAGAGATTATGAACAAGAGAGCAACTGGATTAGCTTTAGCAAGTGTGATGAGCTTGGCAGCGACAATTCTGCCTCAGCAAGCTCTGGCAGACACTTATACAAGCTATAAGACTCTCACCACGCCTGGTCCGGCGATGCATACAACAGTACTGCGCCGCACAATCGTGAGTCCCGTAAGCTACAGAGTAGTTGACTCACCCGTGGTAATGGAGAGAGTCGTAAGCAGCCCGGTGGTCGTATCGAGCCCAATGGTAAACAGTCGAGTGATGACAAGCCCGGCAGTGACAACTTCTGTTGTCGCCAGCCCTGTTGTCACCAGGCGAGTAATAACCAGTCCAGTAGTTACCCAGCGTGTGGTATCACAGCCGATGGTCACGCGCACGGTAACTGAAAGAATAATTGAAAGACCAGCGATGATACAGAAGGTTGTCGAAAAACCTGTCATCCATGAAAGAGTAATTACGCAGCCTGTATTTGTGCGCAAGAAGACCAAAGGGATCATTCCAAAAATCTACAGCACGATTTTTGGGGGCTAAAAGGAAACCACCCGAGGAGCGTCGCATTGACTTGCATGGGCGGTGATTTGCACGCTCCTCAATTGCTTCCTGCGCAATTTCATTGCCCCGCTGCTCTTGCTGTAATTCTTCAGCAGATAAATTCCGCTTGACAATCGAGCCGATGACGGAGACAATGAGTCTGATTTACTAGCCCCAGCAACTCCATAAATTTCCGAGCCAGCGCAGGTATTTAACTATGGGCGGCGGTCACGGCAGTGACAACAAACACGCGCATGCTGAAGTTCGTCATGACGAAGGTCGTGAGAATTTCAAACATGACGAGCGCGGCGATGGCGAAGATAATTTCAAGAACGTTCGCGATGCGCTCTCAGACAAAGACAACAAGGACCTCAAGGCAGCATTTGATAAAGACAACCCGCAAACCGCTGAGTTCCTCAAAAAGCACTTCGGCGATGTGGAGATAGTCGGCGCTAAAGAGGATGAAGACGGCAGCATCAACCTGGAGCTGAAAAACGTTCCGAAAGGATGGGCTCACGCGCGCCTCGACAAGGACGGCGAGGTAGAGTTTGAAAATGGCTGCAAGGTTCACAAAGACGGCGAGGTTGAATTCAAGGACGGAACGAGAATCGACAAGGACGGAAAAATACATCTTGCCAACGGCGACTGGATAGACAAGGATGGAAAGCTGCGCTCGAAAGACGGCGAGGAGCTCCTGCCGAAAGATGCCACTCAAACAACAGCCGATCCGCTCGCCACGACAAGCGAGCCGCTGGTGACGCCAAACGAGCAGGCTCTGGTCAGCTACACCGAAAGAACCGCCGATGTTGCCGCCGTGTCAGCAGTCGCTTCGCAAGGAACAGGAGAAGTAACGACAGCGACAGCAACGCAGGTGCATTGCGCAAAAACAGCCATCGACCAGCTGATCAAGCAGTGCATGTCGGAGCGCGAGATAACGCCTGCCTTAGCAACAACCATTGCCGCGCTCAAATTGGCGGCCGATCGCCTGGAGACCGCCTCCCGCAACATGCAGACTCATCTCGAGATTGCTGAGAAGGGAGCCAACCACGGGCTCAACAACGACCGCATCGCCAGACTCGAAAAGTCCCTGCCAGGCCACACGATGGGATACATCGAAATGCAAATGGAGAATGACTTCGTCGCCGCCTGACGATTTTCAACAGCAAGATGTCAGCCCCCTCCCAACGATGGATGACAAGACCATTGCAATATGGGAAAATCGAGGACTGTCATCCGATTGGGACTGTCATCCGGCATGCCATTCACAGCCGAAAAACAAATTCACGTTGATTATTTCGCGATCTTGAAAGAACAGCGCGGCAAAGACTCTGAGGTTATTCAAACCTCAGCAGCAACAGCACAAGAACTATACAGCGAGCTTAAAGAGCGCTTCGGCTTCAGCCTGGCGCAAAATCATCTCTCCGTTGCGGTCAATGATGAATTTGCAAAATGGGACACGCCATTAAAGGAAAACGATCGAGTGGTCTTCATCCCGCCGGTCGCGGGTGGTTGATTTATGTTCAAACTTTCACAAACGGACATTGATATCAATATATTGAAAGCATCGCTGCTTGATGCAAAGGCCGGAGCATACGTCTCTTTCGAGGGTTGGGTGCGGGATACGAACGATTCCCGCCATGTACTTCAATTGGAATATCAGGCGTATGAAACATTGGCGCTTAAAGAAGGCGCCAAAATATTGGAGGAGGCGCAAACCCGTTTCGGCATCAACGGCGCCGCCTGCGTGCACCGCACAGGAAGCTTGCAAATCGGTGAAATTGCCGTTTGGATTGGTGTGACGTGCGAGCACCGGCAAGAAGCATTTGAGGCCTGCCGGTACATCATCGATGAGATCAAGACGCGATTGCCCATCTGGAAAAAAGAAACGTACACGGACGGCAGCTCCGGCTGGGTCAACTGCAGGCAGCATGCTCATGCCGAGGAAATCAACCAAGAGGTTGGAGTTAGCTGAGGGCCATGACACGATTGGTTGACAATTTCGGCAGGCGCCACACGTATCTGAGGATATCGGTTACCGATCGATGCAATTTGCGCTGCCGATATTGCATGCCGGCCGAAGGCATTGCCTTCAAGTCCAAGCAGGACATCCTGACGTTCGAGGAAATCTGCCGCGTTGCGTCGGTCTTCGTGAAGATGGGCATCACGAAAATCAGGCTCACTGGTGGAGAGCCGCTTGTGAGGCGCAACCTGGAAGAGCTGGCCCGCAGCTTAGCCGGCATAAGCGGCGTGGAGATACTGGCGCTCACCACCAACGCCACTCTGCTTGCACCCAAAGCACAGGTCTTGCGCGATGCCGGTGTGAGCGCACTCAACATCAGCCTGGACACAATGAAGCGGGAGCGCTTCAACTTCATCAGCCGGCGCGACGATTTTCAAAATGTGATGCAGGGCATCGAAGCGGCTCTCAACGTGGGCTTCCCGAGCCTTAAGTTGAACATGGTCGTTGTTTCCGGCTTTAACGACGATGAGATTGTCGATTTTGCCGATTTTGCCCATCGGCATCCGGTAAATGTCAGGTTTATCGAATTCATGCCCTTCAAAGACAATGATTGGGCAAGCGACAAAGTAATTTGCTTCAAAGAGATGAAGGAGAGCATCGAAAAATATTATACGCTCGCGCCCCTGGAAGCGGAACCATCTGCGGTGGCAAAAGACTTTGCCATTGTTGGCGGAAAAGGCAGCGTGAGCTTCATCACATCCATGTCCGACAGTTTTTGCGGCACCTGCAACAGATTGCGCCTGACGGCGGACGGCTCGATCAAGTCCTGCCTCTTTTCCCCCGCCGAAATCAATCTCCGCATAAGATTGCGGGAAGGAGCGGATGATAAGGAAATTGAGCAAATGATTCTTTATTCGCTTTCGCTGAAACCGGAAGCTCACCCGCCGGCTGAAGAAATAGCCGCGCAAGACAATAGAGCGATGATCGAGATTGGAGGTTGACGGTGCGCGATATCTCACACAAGGTTGCATCCCTGAGGACTGCCGAAGCAAAGGCTGTCATTCGTGTCAGCCCCGAGACCCTCACGCTCATACGCGAGAACAGGGCGCCCAAGGGCAATCCTCTCGATGTCGCAAGAGTCGCCGCCATTCAAGCGGCGAAAAACACGAGCCAGATCATTCCATATTGCCATCCAATTCCTGTCGAGTTTGTCGGCGTCGAATTCGAAATGAAAGAGCAATCCATTGAGATTGTGACCCGGGTCAAAGCTATCTACAGAACCGGTGTCGAGATGGAAGCAATGACCGCTGCTTCCGTGGCTGCCTTGACGATCTACGATATGCTGAAAATCGTCGACGATTTCATGACCATCGAGACGATCGCACTCAACAGCAAAACTGGGGGCAAATCAGATTTCAGTCAAAAACCTGATCGCAAGCTGAAAGCTGCCGTGCTTGTTTTGTCGGACTCCGCAGCTCGCCACGAGAAAAAGGACATTTGCGGCAAGCTCATCATGGAGAGACTCACTGAAGAAGGTTTCGATATTGCACATTATGCGGTTGTGACCGACGATGAAGTGGAGATCGCGCAAGCGGCAAGCGACCTCATAGAAAATCACGCCGTCGATCTCCTGGTCACCACGGGCGGCACCGGAATCTCACCGCGCGACAACGCGCCGGAAGCGATAAAAGGCTTGATTGAAAAAGAATTGCCCGGTGTGGCAGAGTCAATGCGAGCTTACGGACAGGAACGCAACCCGTATGCCATGTTCTCGCGCTCGCTGGCAGGCGTAATGAAAGACACCCTGATTGTCTGCTTGCCCGGATCGCGCGGAGGCGTCGAAGACGGTCTCAACTCGCTGTTTCCCTTCATCTTTCATGCATTCAAAGTTGTGCATGGAGAGGGTCATCCCCACGCCGACAAGGAACGTCTCAAGGCATAATGATCTCTTACGAGCAGGCACTGAGCACCATCTTAGAGACAGCGGCACCATTAGCACAGAGGCGCGTCAGGCTCGAGCATTTGCTCGGATTTGTGCTCGCTGAGCCCGTCCTCGCCAGGTTCGAATTGCCGCGCTTCGATAATTCAGCAGTCGACGGATATGGAGTAAAACTCGACGATATTCGCGAAGCAGGCGAAAACAATCCGGTAAGACTCAAACTGACCGACACTATTGCTGCCGGCGATCCTGGAGAGCTCGAGATCATGCCGGGAACCACGGCCAAGATTTTCACGGGCGCCGCCGTGCCGCCCTCATGCGACGCTGTTGTAATGCGGGAATTTTGCGAAGAGAACAACGGCACAGTCACCTTCAAAAGGAGCGCCGCAGCTGGTGAGAACATTCGGAGGCGCGGCGAAGAATTTGCCAGCGGACAGGAAGTTTTGCCCAGAGGCATCCGCGTAACGCCTCCTGTCGTGGGTCTTCTGGCATCATTCGGTTATCCATCCTTTCCCGTGCACGAAAAGCCGAGAGTAGCCCTCGTCATAACCGGTGACGAGCTGATCAAGCCCGGTTTGCCTCTTTCGCCCGGACAGATCTACAATTCGAATGCCTATGCATTGCAGGCTGCGCTCACGGCTTTGGGCATCGAGGAATTCAGCTGCTATCACGCCCTGGACAGCAAACGTTCAACCAGACAAAATCTTTCCCTCGCCCTCGACCACGCAGACGTTGTCATCACATCTGGTGGCGTCAGCGTCGGCGATCATGATTATGTAAAAGAAGTTATGGAAGAATTGGGCGTCAAAACCGTATTCTGGCGCATCGCCGTGAAGCCCGGCAAACCGGTTTACTTCGGCACGCTGGAGCGCTCGCGCAAAAAACCGCCGCGGCTTGTCTTCGGCTTGCCGGGAAATCCGGTTTCCGTCCTCGTCACCTACCATCAATTCGTCAAGCCGGCGCTTTTGAAGATAATGGGGGCAACGGAAACACGACCACGAACATTTTCCGCTTTTACGAAAGCGGCGTTGCGCAAAAAGGCAGGACGGCTGGATTTTGTTCGCGGCAATCTGCAGTCGAGCGAAGCAGGAACGCTCCTGGTTTCGCCGGCGAGGGGACAGGAGTCGCATATGTTGAGCGGATTGACCCTGGCCGATTGCCTTATTCACTTTGCGCTCCAGGAAGAGCTAAAAGAGTCCAACTCTCTCATTCCTGTTCAGCTCATCGATTGGTACTCATGAAATTTGGCTCCGCTCTTCCTCGTTTAATCTTGCGAAGCGGTTGCCAACGAGTGACAAAATCGGGTAAATATAATTCTCAGAAACTCTTTAAAGATCTAGAAACTTATTTGATCTGGATCAGTGGGCTACAAGAGGAACACACCAGTGAAGAGCACAGGCATTCAAAGCAGTCTGACTAAGATTGCCATCAGTTTGGTATTTTTCGCTCAATCGGGATTGTCCGCCTCAGCGCTTGCTCCCGCGGATGAAGCAGCCGTGAAAAACGCGTGGACGCTCTACAACCAGAAGAAATACGCAGCGTCGGCAGACGCATTCGAGTCCTTGATTCGCTCTTCCATACCCAACGGCAGGCTCTACTACTACGCCGCCCTGGCAAACCGGGGCTGCAATCGCGCCGCCCGGGCCAAGCAATTGTGCCAGTACGTAATCACCAACTTCCCGGGCACACCAGAAGCAGCGTATGCCCGGAGATTGTGCCCGGATGCAGCGCCCACTACCCTAAGCGCAGGGGAAGGTCTGCCGGAGACGTTGAAAGGCAATACCCTTCAAGAAGCCATAAGCAATCCGGAGAAAATGAAAGCACTGGCCGAAGCAATCAGCAAGAAAGATCTCGGCGTCGCAGCAGCTGCAGCCCGAGTCTCGCCCATGATGGCCAGGAGCAAAGGCGGCAAGCTCGGCGAGCGCGTGTTTACGGCTGCCGACATAGCCAAAGACGGTGCCCACGGAATCGACCAGACCTATTATCCGAACTGCTGGTTTGAGAGCTCGATGTCCGCCCTGGCAATGCTGCCGCGGGGCCAGAAGCTCATGGCGGACATGATTCGCTATGGCGATAAACCAGGCACTTACATCGTTCGTTTCCCCGGAGACGGTGTTGAGTACACGGTTACTGAAGAAAAACTGGACAAAAGCGGCATACACGACAAAGCTTTGTGGGCTTCGCTGATTGAATACGCGCAAACTCAAAAATTCGGCGCGCGCGGCGGCCAACTTTATGAGGGTCTTGGTTATCTCACCGGTCAAAAGGCCGAGCAACTTCTGCCTGCCAGCGCGTCGGAGCAAGAGCTGTATTCCTTCATCGATGGGGCAGTGAAGTCGCAAAACCCCATAGTGTGCGGCTCAAATCATTATTGGTCGGATGATTTGCCGGATCTTGTCGTGCCGGGGCACGCCTATACGATCGTGGGCTTCGAGCCCTCAAGAGGCATGATTAAAATTCGCAACCCCCACGGCGCCAACTCCCAGCGCTTCAGTCTGGAAAATGATCGAAACCACGAAAAGTTCGAGCAACTCGATGATGGTGTTTTCAAAATACACGTCTCGCTGTTCAAGCAATACTTCTCGCAAGTGGCTCGCTCTTTCATTTGACCATCACTTCCGCTCAGGAAAAAATTGCTCTAACAATGACTGGGGAAATAACTGTGAAACGCTTGATGCCTGCTTTGGCAGCTTGTTTCGTGGTCACTCAGACGAGCCATTCGAGCTACGCCCTGGGACCGGTCGATGAAACAGCATTGCGCAATGCCTGGGCTCTCTATACTCAACAGAAGTATGCACAAGCAGCCGATGCATTCGAGGCTTTGATCCGCACCTCCACACCCAATGCCCGGCTTTACTACTACGCCGCATCCGCCAACAGAAACTGCAATCGCATTCCTCGCGCCAAGCAACTCTGTCAATACATTGTCGCCAATTTTGCCAAGAGTGCTGAGGCTCCTCACGCTCAAAAATTGCTGGCAGAACTGGAAACGAAAAACGAGAGCGCTGCCATTGAATTCCCGGCCCACTTGAAGGGAAAGAGCGTCGAAGAGCTGATGCAAACCGAAGAAGGGCGCAAAGCGATTAAGGAGGCAATTCAAAAACAACAAAGCAGCACCACAAACGCAGCGGCTGCTAACGTCTCGGCCAAACCACAATCCGCGGACAAGAGTGCAAGCGCAAAAGCCGAGGACAGAGCTTTTTCGATCGACGATATCGCCAAAGACGGTGCCGCCGGCGTCAACGCATTTTCTGACTATTCAAACGGATCACTTGAATGTGTCATGGCTGCACTGGCGAATCTCCCGCGAGGACAGAAGCTGCTCGCTGATATGATTCGCTGCCCTGGAGGGCAGGACACTTACGTTGTTCGCTTTCCAGGCGGTGGCTCAGAGTATCTCTTGACCCCGCAGAAGGTCGAAGAATGCAGAGTCAAGGACAAGGCGCAATGGGCGACGCTAATTCATTGCGCATTGCAAATGAATGCCGCACTAAGCGGCAGCATAGACGATGTCTTGACGTGCCTCACCGGAAAGAAAGCAGAGCGTATTCATGCCAGAGGCGCTTCCGAGCAAGTGCTCACCGCTTTCATTCAAGAGGCCTTAAAAGCACAAAGTCCGATTGTTTGCGAATCTGCCGGCAGCTTCAACAAAACGGCCCTGGTGGAGGAGTCACATGCCTACACGATCATTGACTTCGATCCGGCAAACAAAATGATTACGTTGCGAGACCCGAAAGGGGCAAATTCCAGACGTTTCAGATTGGAAAAGTCCGATCCTGATTACAAGCACTTCGAGCAGCTTAACGACGGCGTAAGCCGAATGCACATCTCGCTTTTCCCGCAATATTTCAGCCTGGTCGCCCGCTCCATGCTTTAGGTGCGCACGCTGCCAACATTGCTTGCGCGCATTCCAGGCTAAGTATCGATAACAATGTGCGGCAAGCGATAAAAATGTGCGGCAAGCGATAAAAATGTGCGGCAAGCGATGAAAATGTGCGGCAAGCGATGAAAATGTGCGGCAAGCGATGAAAATGTGCCGCAAGCGATGAAAATGTGCCGCAAGCGATGAAAATGTGCGGCACAACGGCGTTAAGCTTGCCCGTCAGGAAAGTCCGATCAAATAGATGCAGAGAAAAATTGTCGTGAGCATGATTTCAAAGGCGAAGTCCCGCGGCTCATCGAGAATGGACACAGCACCCGGGCTGGAACGCCGGCATGGGCGTGTCTCCAAGCGTTCGGCACAAGCGCAACGGCTAATTGTATATGAAGTCCTGTAGGCAGCAAGATCGTTGGGAAGAAAGGAAATCATCTTGTTCACCTTGAGCGCGATCAACGTCAGGCTAACCATTAGAGCCTTCTTAATGCAACAGAAATTCGCTCTTCCGGTGTTTGTGCATTTAGCTCAATTCAAACGTGTCCGCCCGAATTTCATCGCTGCTGTCTGCCAACTCATTTTTCAACCTGTGCTCGGATAGCACGTGTCTAATCCATTTCAGGCTCACCTGTCTGGTGCCGACCAAAGACCCGCGACTTGAGACTTCACTTCCCAAACAAGTCGAGCAGTCCTGAGGCAATGCCTGAAGCTTTCGAAACACCCCAGAAGACAACTCCCTCCGGACTCAGATCAACCGCCTGATCGGTGGCCCGGCTGACAATGTCGGCGATCTCACTCGCCTTCATATTGATGTTTCCGTTCGTGCCGATTCTGAGCGGAACATAAAGCCGGCTGCCTGGTCTTGCAGCCAGTGGGTTCTTCATCCACATGTCAATGTTCCAATTGCCGCCGCCATCAGTCGCCGGCACCATTTGAGAGTTCAAGTAAACACTGGCTGAGTCGATCATATTCCCGGTCGTCACCTTCAGCGTCCTGCCACCGCTGCGATTCGCCTCATCCAGTTCGATGCCGGTAAGATTTGTGGAGAATCTCGTTCCCATGTCAAGTTCAGACGGCAGCGGAACGGAAAAGTCGACACCCGTGATATTCTGCAACTTGGGCGCATAGGGAGAGCCGCCAACCTTGAAGCTCACTGTGCCGGATATACTCAACTGCGGTCCGCCCATATCGTGAACAGTCGGTCCGTCTTTGCGCCTGACGGTGATGTTGGCACCATTTTTGGTGATGCTGGTGACGTTTTTCAGCATCGAACCTATTTTATCCCTGAGCCCGGCATCAGGGATGGATGCCAGATATGGGGAGAAGTCGCGAGTCTGAAGAAGCGAGCGCATGTCTGCCACCGTCTGCAAAGTATGGCGCAGAAAATCTGCGCCCAGCTCCGGCGCCAGCGACTCAAGCGGCAGCGGCAAATTCACAACCTTGGGCCACTTAGCAAGCGGATTGTCGCATTTCACCCAGAGTAGCGATTTTCCGGTTGTCGTATCCACTGTCAATTCATGAATGCCGATTTCCTTGCCGTCTGCAAGCACAAGGGAGAGCCCCTTTACGTTCATCAGACCGAGTTTCTTCGGCTCTTTCGGATCAAGCGCAACATCAAAGCTCAGCCTTGCTTCCGGCTTTCCTAATTTGATCTCGGTAATTTTGCCGACCAAAGGCGTTTCCACCTGCACGGCTATGCTCTGCGGCTTGTCGAATGAGAGAGAAATTTGATCTCCGGTTATCGATAAGCTCTTGGCTGACTTCAGGACATCTTTCGTTCTGGAATCTAATCTGGTGCCCGGAATTGCTTCCAGCACACCGGCAAAGTCGGTCTCTATCTTCAGAGTCTTGTCACCGAGTGTGAGAGCAGCTTTTTCCGGAAGTCTCTGAAAAACGTGAATCGCCTTTTCAAATGGGGATTCGACCTTGAAGCGCTCTGCTTCACGCCTCTCGCGTTCTTCCGGGGTTTCCGGCTTGGCAGCCATTTGAAGGAGATCGTTCCTTCTCGTCCCCAGAAGTTCGAAACGCGAGAAATCTAAAGGAGCAACATCAAGATACTTTTCTTTGCGAGGATGACATTCGTAGCATTTGACGCCGCCAAAGAAGGCAGTGGGATCCGTTTTGACCCGCTCGTCCTGCAACCGTTGTTGCCGCATTAGCTCTTCATATTGCAGAAGAAATCGCCTCGCGGCATCGTTGTCAGTCTGACTGCCAGCCTGAGGTGAAGGTTTGTCCGACATAGACCCTCCTTCTCTCCTCAGGAGGGTATACACGCCATTCGACAATTCTGGACAGAGAATTGTCGTGCTCGTCTTTTTTTGCCGGCCGGTGCGGAAATCCCCATTGCGCAAATACGCGCAATCCTTACAATCACCAATGGAAACAAGCTCTCATCCTCCAGGAAAAGGCTGACAGACATGGAGCCGCCCCAAGAACAGGCGCAAGGGAAGCTATTTGGAGTGATTGCTCTGATTGCCCTGGGCGCGCTAATTGGAATCATTGCTTGCGTGGCAGTGTTGTGTTTCGTGCCGCACGAAGGCGCTAAGAGCGCCGCCTCATCAGGCGTTGTGGAAGCTGCCTCAGGTCCAGCACAGGCGGCCGGCACAGCCGCCTACCCTGCACAGGAAATTCCCATTTCAAATGCCGGACAAGCAATGGCTGCTGAGACGGACATGGCGGCGCTGCAAACCGCTCAACCGCAAGCCATCGTTCAACCGCCGCAATCGGGAGAGACGGTGAGCGGTTATCCAATCTACACAGGCGACAAGGCAATCGATTATCCAATCCCCATGCCGCCCAATCCGCACTGCACAATCGGCAGAAACGGCCTGCAAAGCAATCCATGCGTCGATCCCCCTTCCTGCAAGGGGCGTGCCTACAGAACAGCTTATTGACGCCGCACTCAACGGTCCAAATATGAGACTTGGGCGCTGACCGGCACTGGGATCCTGAAGGTGATGTGTACGGGCGAAGCACATGGAAAATGTTTCATTAAAGTAGCCGCCATCAGCGTATTTTCACCATCGACGAAAAACCAAGCTGCTGGCAAAATTCGTTTATCCCTGGAATTTGATAAAAGCAAGCGCGCCGGAGGGTATGGCATATGAGCCACGACCAATTCAACAACGATCCCATCAACCGAGAGGCGTACCAGATCGCCCGCATGATGGACGCCGGCTACATCGAAGAAGCGACGCAACGGCTGCGCGACGACTTCATGCAATTGGCACGCTACGAAAACGGGCAACAGCGCCTGGTCGAGGCAATACAGCAATACGATCGCCCGGGTGTCGGCGCCGACATCGCCACCAGAAACCTGTACAGGGATCAGGAATTTCGTGCTGACCTGGTCGCCCTCGTTATGCGTCCATATCAGCAAGGGCCATGGGACCCGCGTTTTCCGCAATGGCAAAATCAGGGCCAATGGCAAAATCAGCACTGGCAAAATCCCAATCGCTGGCAACAGCCTATTGTTCGCGGGGTCGGCGTGATTCAGTCATACAACTATTATTATCAACAATGGAACCGCCCGCGCTGATAGGGGCATATGTAGGGAAGCTGCGATAAGGCCCAACAAGCCGGAATTGCTTACCGGGCATATACTTTCAGTCACAATTTTAGGTGAGATTTCGTGACGCGCGGCATGGACTGTGCGTCTTCTGGTTCCTATTCAGGGGAAACGCCGCATTAATCGCCGAACAGCGGCATGTTTTCGATATCCATTTTTGAATGGAGTACTCGCGCTACAAAGATACCGCCAGCGGTGCTGCGATAAAGGATTACATAATTCCCTTGCGTGACGCTTCTGAGCCCCGGTGCCAGTTCGTCACGCTTGCGACCTACATTTGGCATATCGACCAGCGTCCGACAGCGGGACTCCAATGATTCGATTACGCGCTCGGCCGCGACTTCATTATCTTCGGCAATGAAGTCATGGATTTGCTGCAAGTCCTTACGAGCCCTGTTGGCAAACTTTAGTCGGCTCACTTTTTCTTCGCTTTCGGTTGTTTGAATTTCAGATTTCGCTCACGCAATTCTTGAAAAACTTCGTCACCGTCAACGATTTCGCCGCGATCGATCTCATCGAGACCTACTTGCACTTCGCGCTTTAATTCGCGCAATCGTATCTGCCTCAATTCATCCTGCTCCTGTAGGAGTCGAAGACCAGCACGAATTACTTCGCTGGCGGAGTTGTACATGCCGCTTTTGACTTTTTCCTCAATGAGTTGTTCTAGTTCTGGTGATAAGGAGACATTCATCGACTCAACCTCCGGCTGGAAGTAATCACATTATAACAAAAACTGCGCAGTTTTTGTTATTGCCTGTAATTGCGACAGGTGCGGGATTACTGGATATATCTAAGATTTTTTTGTCCTCAGAATTTCCGTTTTTGTATTATACCCTGGCAGAACACATCTAAAATGGTGGCAACTGACTAGTCAAAAGCCGGATTTTACCAGCTTGATGGGTCGGATTATTGCCGGGTTCCGTGAAAGTAGGAAATTCTGTAGGAGATGGACAGATGAAAGGTGATTACCCTCGTTTCAATGATATCTACAGTCGCGAAGAGCTGATCGAACATTTTCTTTTAAGTGAATCGGAGCGTTCCCTCGCTCTGGAGATGCGAGGAGAGGCGAATCAACTGGGTTTTGGAATTTTACTAAAATCTGTGCTCTACCTCGGTTACTTTCCCAGCCGTCTTCGTGATGTCCCAAACTCCGTGCGCGCGTTCATTGCCGAGCAATTACGGATATCAGATTCAACCACTGAATACTCTTGGAACAGCACCCGCTATAATCACACTCTGGCCACTAACAATCGCGAAGATCAGGAAGTCAAAATCCTGTCTCTTCAACTACTTCTCAATTGCATGATGTTATTCAACACGGTTCTCATCCAGAAGATTCTGCAAGAGAATCCATTCCTGAACAGCCTTACATCTGCCGATCTGCGAGGGCTGACACCCCTGTTTCATGGACACATCAATCCATACGGACTCTTCTATCTCGACCTTCACCAGCCTTCATTCCTGGAGGCCGCATAAACATGAAAGAAAGAACGCCACCAATGGCGATGGCTAACAAGCTTGTTCGCCTACTTGCTCCAGAACGACCGGATTATCAATATCTGAAGAAGGTTTTTGAACACACACGAAGAATGCTCGCCGTGAAGAAAACGAAAACTGGCAAGAAACTTCCAGACTTATTAACCGATACAGAGCTGCTCGCATTTTATGATGCTGCCTGGCATACGCAAAACTCGACTCACTTAATCCTCATCAAACTGCTCGTATATACAGGCATGCGAAATGCAGAACTGGCAGGCGTCCGTCTCCAAGACGTTGATCTGAAAAATTGTCAGATTCGAGTAGAACAGGGCAAGGGAAAGAAGGACCGGTACGTCCTCATTCCGAAAAGCTTCAAGGGTGAACTCGGACAGTACATCTCCCGCCAAAGAGAAAATGGTGCCGAGTTCCTTCTTGAATCAAACAGGCATCAGCAATTTTCAACCAGAAGGGTCAGGCAAATCATAAAGGAGTATGCCACCGTCGCTGGTATTGAAAAGCGCGTCTATCCGCACCTCTTTCGGCACCAGATCATCACCTTCCTCACAAAGCAAGGCATTATCAGCCCCAAACTGCAACTCATTAGCGGTCATGCCGATGAAAAGAGCCTGGCAATCTATCGTGACCTGGCCCTCTCAGACGTTGTCGATGAATACGAGCAGGCTATGCAGCGCTTTCCACTGAAATAGACAGCAAAAAGCACAAATGGGAAACAAAGCTCCGCAGCTCATGCCGTACTTTGTGAAATTTGACTCAAAGTCGAGACCGGAATCGATTGCGAATGGCCGGCATGAAGCCAGCCTGTTTCTCTTGTGTTTTGCGCAGAAGAAGGGGCGTGCTGTCACCAGGCAGCACGCCCCTTCGATTGACTTACAGCATTACTTCAACGAGCATGCCGGACTTGAAGACGGTGCCGTCGTTCTCGATTGCCGTGTCGCGGCCGCTGGTGTTGCGCTCGAGCAAGCTCAGCACGACCTTTCCTCTGACCGTCACGGACAGGTACTTG